>NZ_BSEF01000024.1:0-36456 GCF_027925545.1 Sphingobium sp. BS19 | reverse complement strand
ACCGACCGCCGGCACCAGAAACGGCCTCACCGCCATATCCGGCCTCCGGTTCCGCTTCGCTCCACCTCCGTCCGGATATGGCGGCGATGAGCTTAATGCACTAACAAACCAATCGGTCCACTCGGTGGGGGCAGATCAGTCCCGGAGCAATCTTCCGCACCGCCATCGGGATCACTGTTTCGGGACATTGGCGCAGCGATCGGTACGGGCACGCAAAAAAGCGATACAAAGCAGAAGAGACATGCGAAATTGCACTCGCGCACGAACGGAAGAGCGGAAAGAAACCGCTTCCGACGGGTCAAGGATGCTGCCCTGGAAGTCACAAAGACCACGCCTGTGGCAGCGGGCTGTCCGCTGGACAGCCATAGTGCATAGCCGAAAGGGTCGCGCCTTCGACGCAATCTGTCAATAGGCGGGTTCAATAATAAAGAGCATTTGTCGCTTTGGCGGTTAGATCCGACAGTGTTTTGATACCGGCTGCTGGGAGCAGGCTGTCAGCGCTGGCTGCCAAGACTCATCGCCTTCGGCCTTTTGGCTGATACCGAGAACTTCCATTCCGGCTTCGTGTCCGGTGCGGAAGCCCCCCCCCCTGTCTATCGCGTTCCTCGTCATGGATATGCAGGCTATTGCACGGCTTTGGAAGCGATCGCACGTGCCGCTTGCGCACTGGGCATGCAAGCAACAACCGGGTCGATCAAAACCCTGCTGCTCTGGTCCGTCAGATATCCGTCGCCTTGGGCTTGCGCACACGCCAGGAACACATAAATAGCCGATCCGCGGAAATAAGCGCATGCGCAAGGATTTCGACCGCTTGTCAGGCACTTGGCAACCCAGGGCTTAGCCGCTCAGAAGTAGCACCGCTTTGCATACGGTCCTCTAGCCCTCAGGACGGAACTTTGCGGTCCGCAATGGGGAATCCAGTGGGCGCCGCCTAACACTATTGGAAACTATACGGGATCAGATCTTTAGGAAAACGCGAACCAAGCCGTCGCGCCGATGAGCATCCACAAGGCCAACGATAAAGCCATCCCAACGACAAGGCCATTGGCGGCGTCCAATCTGTTGTTATAAAGTTCCACGACCCTCTCCTTATTTGTGTGTAAATTACAGATGGGAACGGGCTAGCGGGATTTCAACGTATCTAGAGTGATCCGCCACAACAGCGTGCCCAAGCTTCAACTTTTCGAAGCGTGGTCGGACGTTTGCAGTGAGACACTGTTCACGGGGTTGCCGAGCATTTCGCGATAAAGGGCGACGCCGAATGCCAAAAGGCAGGCAGCCAGAAACGCCCACCAAAGCATCAAAAGTGGATTTATCCTTCGCATTCCATAGGGATACGCCCTAAGCGCTAACGGTCGATTAAGCGCGAAGCATTTTCAACCACGATTCCGCAATGTCTCGCCGGATCATCCGGGTCGTAAGCTTCATACGCCAATAGGTGCGGGCCATCCTTTTTTGCATCGGTTGCAAAGCCTAATTCAGTGAAACATGCTGAAGCCGTGCCGGGGAATGCCGACTTTCAGGAGGGCGCCTGCTGGGAAGCCGCCTAATCGAACGGGTGATCTGCGGTTCGCACTGACCGGCTTGTCGCCGGGGTTGACGCAAGGCCTTGGCGCTACATTCCGGTTCAGCAGGCTCCCCAAGCAGAGATTATGCCGGGATCGAGACGCTGCTTGTTTCTGAGCGACAAAGGCATTGCCCGGCTTCTCAAGGCCGGCGCCCGAAGGCTCCCCGGTCCGGAGACACCCCGGCTTGGTGCGGCGTGGCGCGAGACGGTCATCGGCTTGTGGCGGCTATATCTTTGCCATGTGAATCTGTCCGGTCTGGCGCATACTCCTGCGGTGCGCAGAACTTGGCCCTCCTGTGCCGACAGGAGATCCAAGCGTTGCTATCGCGTTTGCATGATGGGATGGAGGTCGCACAGGCGGGCAATCCCGCTGAGGGGATCGCGCGCGCGGAGCGATAGGGGTTCCGATCGCCCTTAAAGGTCGGGAAAAGACTATGCACAGTGCCGATCTCGCTAAGGCTCATCGCTATTATCCGGCTGCATCCTTGTTTTCCCTAACGTTGCGCCAGCATCCTCACGCACCGCACAGGCAATGCCTGACCCCCGGTGACGTGCGTACACCAACATAATTCTTATGTGTCGAGTGAGGACTATATCGCGACCTACGCCTGAAACCTATGATGTCGGTCCGTGTTGTAATTTTGCGTAGGTGACAGCTGCGTAGCACAATCGCCTGATGCCGTCATAGCTGACGGCGAACTGCCGTCCGGCGGACAAACAGCCTATCATGGCCAGGGAAAGTTCGTATTGCCTCCAGGAAACCAGGTGCCAATGACCCACATGATTAATCAGTGGCTCGCCCAGATGGGCTGGAGCGCACAAAAGGAACAATTGGCAGTCGCCGCCGCCTTGTTCGCGGTTGCCGCCCTTGCAGGCGAACTGGCGGCACGGTTGGGCGGTCCGGCGTGCATGTCGTGGGTGCAGTCCCGTTTTGGCGTGCGTGGTGCGTTGTCGAGCAAGCATCTGCCCGAACTGCTTCGTTTTGGCGCTGGCGCTGTGATCCTTGCATTTCCGCTCACAATACTGCCCTTCGACGGTCCGGCATTGATGGTCTTGTCGACCGGTTTCAGCGCAGCATTGGCGATGACCGTCAGCACCGTGCTGCGGATCGGTGGCATGCCGCTGTGGACCTGTATCATCCTGGCGATTACGATCTTCGTCCTGACCATGGCGGGCGCGCTCGGAGGAGTGGGGCCCCTGACCGCCAGCCTCGACGCCACCGCGCTCCATGTCGGAATGCGGCGTATCTCGCTGTTGACTGTGGTCAATTTTCTGATTGTCGCCGCCGTGCTTTTCACCGCGACCCGTGTTGCCAATCACCTCGTGACTCACGCCGTCGGTCGCCTTTCGGCGCTGGACCTGTCGCAACGGGCGCTGATCCAGAAGCTGGGTAGCCTGGCTGTGGTTCTTGTCGCTCTGCTTTTTGGCGTCGACATTCTTGGGATCGACCTGACAACGCTCACGGTGTTCTCCGGTGCGTTCGGCTTGGCTGTGGGATTTGGCCTGCAAAAGACTTTCGGCAACCTCATCGCAGGTCTTATCCTGCTGATGGACAAGTCGGTGAAGCCGGGTGACGTTGTGGCGGTTGGCGATACATTCGGTGCGATCAACAAGATCGGCATCCGCGCCGTTTCCGTTATCACGCGAGATGGCAAGGAACATTTGATCCCGAACGAACAGCTCATGACCCAGCCGGTCGAAAACTGGTCCTTTTCCAGTCGCGACGTACGCATCCATATTCCCGTAGTCATTGCATATGACAGCGATCTCAAACTCGCGCAAAAGCTGATGATCCAGGCTGCAAAGGCGTCCCGACGGGTACTGCCCAAACCGGAGCCAAGCGTCTGGCTGCTAGCCTATGGGGAACGGGGGCTGGAGCACGACATCATGGTCTGGATCATCGACCCGGAGCAGGGCGTGGGCAATGTCCAGTCAGACATTCTCAACCGACTGTGGGAATTGTTCCGTGCTAACGGCATAGGCTTGCCCTACCCTCAGCGGGATGTTCATTTGCATGGTGAACCGTTGCATAAGCCGGGCGGCGCCAATTTGCCACCTGCCGACGATGGCCGGTGATAGTGCTACATCTGATGGCAAGCTGAGCGTCTGCGCGGCACACTCCGTGGAGCTCAAAGCCGCCGTCCATTCAATTTACGATTCACCGTGACCCTCCTGTTGACATGGGCCGTTGCTGACCCGTGCTTCTGTCCAACTTTTCGGACGTTGAGAAGATGGCAATCGCACGTTGCCCTGTGTGCGCTTCCGGGACGTTAAAAGTGAGCGGGAAGGACGACAAGGGGGCGAACATCGCAATTTCTGTTCGCGCTGTCTTTCATACTGCCGCGAATCCCCTTGGCTTTCCAGGCGCCTCGCTGCCCTTTGCGCCGAAGACAGAGATATGATGGAGGACAATACCGGACGTGGTTGCCACGTTGAGCGAGTCGAACCCGGCGCTCATCGCAATCTGGACGCTATGTGCACGCTCGATATGGGCAGCGGAAAGGCCGGGTCCTTCTGCGCCGAGGAGAACCGCGGTTCGCGACCGGGGACGCCAGTCCTTCAGCGTGCACGCGCCGGCAGGGCTGAGCGCAACCGGGTCGAACCCGTGATGCTCGAGCAAATCGACCGGGTCTTGGTGGCGCGCCATTTGGGCGAACGGCACAAGCAGCGTCGCTCCCACGGATACACGGATCGCCTTGCGGTAGAGAGGGTCGCAGCAATCGGAATCAAGAAGCACGGCATTCACCCCGAAGGCAGCCGCGTTGCGGAAGATCCCGCCCATATTATCATGGTTGGCAATGCCAGCGAGGACTAGGACAGTTGCGCGTTCTCCATAGGCCGAAAGCAAACCATCTGCGGTTGGCACCTCGGTACGGCGGCCAATCGCCAAAATACCCCGATGCAAGGGAAAGCCAGCGATCGCATCGATCACATGCTGCGCGGCCACATAGACAGGCACATTATCGGCAAGGCGAGAAATGACGTGCTGAAGCGCATCGGCGCGTTTGCCTGTAATCAGAAGCGAAAGGGGATGATGCAGGCCACTGTCTACCAGCTTCTCGACGACGACTTTACCCTCTGCTACGAAGAGACCAGCCCGGCCCACCAAGTCCCTTTCTCTAATGTCTCGGTAAACCTCGATGCGGGGGTCGTAGAGATCGGTTATCTCGATCAGATCAGCCACGGCGTGTCAGCTCCGGCGCTCCACGCGCGCCATCGTGAGCCGGCCCGGTCGGAAAGGATCGAAAAACGCGACGCAGTACCGCACCATAGTGGGGCATCGGCCCAGCAGACTTCATGCTGGCGCCCAATGGATGTCCACCGGGAGTTCCGTACCTGCCAACGCTCGTCCTATCGGATAGGGGGAGGACCGTCCTTGCTTGATCGCAGTCTCAATCACGGCGCGCTTCTCCGTGCCTGTAAAAGCGATCACCAGAGCGCGCGCGGTGGTGATCGCCGCAAGGCTGAGCGTAACGCGCGGCACGGGTGCATCGTCGGGCATCGGATGTGGCATCACGCCCAAGGCCCGGCATTCTTTTGGACCCGCTATTGCTTCGTCGAAATCGGGGCCCGGGAAGATCGAAGCGGTATGTCCATCGCTACCGACCCCGAGAAGACACAGATCGAGCGGCCAATGCAGGTCTTGCATAAGGGCATCTGCAGAACGTCCTGCCGCCTTGTAGTCGGCGATCGCGTTTGGGACGATGGGCATGACGCGGGCGCCCTTAGGCAGAAAGAACTTGGCCAACGCCGTGACGTTACTGAGCGGGTCGCCCAATGGCACAATGCGTTCGTCTCCGGGGATAATCGTGACGCGCTTCCAGTCCAGTTTTGCAGACGATAATGTTTCGTAAATTGGAATTGGCGTCTTTCCGCCAGCAAGCGCAATTACCGCCGCGCCGCGCGCGTCGATCGCGCTTTCGATTATGAAGCCGATATCGCCAGCAACCGCCGCCGCCATTTCCGCCAGGTCATCATATTCCCACCACTCGACTTCGTCGCTCACGAGATCTTCCTTGAACAGAACAGGCTTAAGCCTGTGCTCCCGCTTCTTGTTGGTCGATCAACACCGCAGTCCATAAGGACTTTTGGACTATCAGCCGACAAGGACCGACTTCGCAGCTAAGTTGATTGCCGCCCGGGCTGCCGTGTCGCTGACGCTGCGGGCCATTTCTTCCCAGGTTTCAGCCGACCGCTCGTGCATAGCCTTGCGATTGGGAAGAGGCGTCTTGGCGGCAGCATCGCGTTGAGCTTGGGCGTTAGCGAGGTAGGTTTCTATCAAAGACATCCACGGCCATTACAGCCTGCCGGGTTCGAGAGCCAGCCTTGGTCTCGACATCTGTCCGCATGTTCAGGCGAGATCGGTCGCAAGGCCATTGCCTTCGCCTACCGCGCGGATCCGCGCCCAGGCATCCAGGAGATGTTGCATTGCCCAAGGTCAACCGGATCCGCTACGGGTCGCGGACGGTCCACGACACCAAGGCACTTAACCCAGCAGTTTGAACCGCTGGCCCGATAACGGGTTATGGATGGATGCCCGACGATATCATTTATCACAAACTGCGTGAAATGGCGGAGCACCGCGGGTTGAAGCTTGTCAAATCTCGTAAGCGAAACCCCGGAACAGGAGACTTCGGCAAATTCGGGCTGGTGCAGGCGGATGGCGAGCCGTTGCTCGGCGTGAGCCAGGCCGGTTTGACGGCCTCAGCCGAGGATATTGAAACCTATTTGCGCAAAGGGTCCTTAAACACCTGGAAAGCCTCGGCCCAAAGCGTGCCTGCTCGTGCCACGCCAGTGGAGAAGCCGATACGGCTAGAGAAAGCAGAGGACGATGTCGAAAGTAGCCCCGTTAAGCGGCCACGCCAGCGGATAGCCCCTGCCAAAAACGCTATAGCGAGGAAGGCGGCGTCAAAAGGGAGAAAGGGCAAAACATCCGCCGCGCCACAGCCCCACGACACGCAAGCCAGGCGACCGTCCACGCGCAACAAGCTTGCGCCGCCTGAAGCCAAGCCAATCTCGCCTGGGGCTACCGAGCCGCTGCATACACCATTGCCAGGCCACCAATTGCGCGTTCGCGCGGCGAAGCCCACTGATGCCCCGGAACTGGCGAAGTTGCTGGGGCAACTGGGTCATGGAGAGATCGACGGGCCTGGGGTAGCGCGCAAACTTGAAGCGGTGCGCAAGTTGAAGGGCGGCATGGTGATTGCCGAACGGGGGATGTTAGTCGGTTGCTGCGCCTGGGCGCTTCTTCCTACGCTTCAATATGGACTGATTGGGCGGATCACGATGATCCTGGTCGACAAGGGCCAGCGTCGCCAAGGCATTGCAACCGCCATGTTCAAAGCCGCCGCTGCCTCTCTGGGCAATGCCGGCTGCACGCGAGTGGAGGCGTTGAGTGACATTGAAATCAGGAATGCGCACAACTTTTTCCGGGCCCTGGATTTGCAGCAGACAAGCTATCGATTTGCCGGGGTGCTTGATGGGAACAGCTGATTTAAAGTTCTGAGCCTTGCATGATGGGATGGAATGGGTCCTTGGGTCACGCTGCATCTCTTCCCGCACTTCGGCGGACGTTTCAAAGCTGCTGCGGATAGACAACACGCAGCTTTGACTGCGGCGTCGAATAGGAGGTCGAGCTAGGCATGAAACGCTGCAGCAATCGATCCGGCTGTAAACGCTCGCCCTAAAACTCGCCAGCCCCTCGGGGCATGGTAGCGGATCCGTGACGCGAGCGATCCCGGTACCGACCACTCTAAGGACCGCGCTATTGCTCGGCCTCACGCAGGATCAGCAGTGGCCAATCCAAGTCCGAAAAAGCGTGGGACACTGGGGGCACACGCGAAGATGGGGTTGAACATTAATCACGTCGTTAAAGCTCACTTTCTCGGCGGCCGTGGGTCAAATAACAAGGGTCCCCCAATCGCTTTAGTTATCGGGTCCTAAATCCAAATGTTATCGTGGATGTCCGACCCGAACGATCCCTTAAGCATCAGTGTCAGATCAGCAGATGCGTCTCCCCCTTCGACGGTCAGATAAGTATAGCCCTTCGAAGTCGTCATCGACAGTAAGCCTTTGCTCAACGCATCAGCGACGCTGGTGGCCACCAGATCGAAAGCCGTGAGGTCCAATGAGTCTTGCACAGTTCCTTTGGCGGAAAAGTCATTGATGATCGGTCGCAAACTGCCTATCGTTTCGAGAGTGTCGAATTCGAAACGATCCGAACCTGAACCGCCGGTCATTTCTACTTTGCTGATGCCATCCCAATCGTAAAGCGAGAGCCTATCGTCTCCGTTGCCACCGATTAGTCGGACGTTGCCATAGCGCGCCAGCAGCATGTCGTTGCCGTCTCCACCGTCTGCCGTACGCGCCAACTCGTACTCACCAGCGATGTTCACAACGTCGTTGCCCGCCTTCGAATAAACCTTGCTTGCGGAACTGAAATTGACCACGTCGTTGCCGCTGCCAAGCGTCAGTTCGTTGGAAATAGTTGCTTGATCGTCTCCAATCTCACTGCTGCTTATCGAACCGCCGTTTACCGTGATGTCTGCTTTGGCGCCTTCGTACACCAGCTTGTCGGTGTAAAAACTATCGTTATCGCCGTCGAGGGATGCAATGATCTTTCCATTGAACGTCTCAATCATGTCCGATCCATCGCCGTCGCGGATTTCCATGTACCCGCCGCCCCAATCGGTCACGATATCGTTGCCCGCCCCCATCTTGATGTAGGATGTTTCAACCGACGGACCCTGGATGAAAATCTCGTCGTCTCCATCGCCCAGATCGACAGTGATACCGGACAGATACGCGGGCTGGATGACGTCCCAATAAGCGGTTCCCTTTATCGATGTACCTGCCACGTCCCAGACGAGCTGGCTGGATACACCGTCGAAGCTTTCAGAAAGATAGCTTTCGATCAGTATGGGATGTGGCGCAGGCCATTCTGCAACGCCCTCGGGAATGCCAAGTCTGAAGTCATTCTCATAGTATACGCCCTCAGCATATTTATCGCGAACGTTGCTGCCGTCGAGAAAGACAAATTCTCCGTTCACGTTTGTAACACCTACCCACGCCGCACCGTGAAAGTTATGCGTCCTGCCACCGACGTGGTTGTAATTGAGGTTGCTCGTAAGGTCCCCGCCCCAGCTCTTGGCAAGCGCGCGCGCGGCACCCCATGTGAGGTCCCTGTTCAACGTGGTCCAGATGCTGGTAACCGGTACAACCATTGCATGCTCCTTGCGATTGGAGCGACCCCAAGCTCGCTATTGCGATTCCTGGTAAAGGAGTAATTCATACAATCGATGACGAACAGTATGATTTGCAGCGCTGTTCCTTTTTATGCTGTCTATCAGAGGTTGTCAGCCTCAGGTTTTACAGGCCAACATGATCTATGCCGCCCAACGACCCAGTTCAGGATACAACGGCAATCCCTTCTGGATGCACAGGCTCAACCCCATTTGCATCGAATACCCAAACTGGGACCACTCGATATGCCAGTCGATTATTGCCGATCCATTGTTAAACCGGACCATGCCTGCACCATCGCGAGCGACTTATCGTTCGCAAGAAGGGTGTCCTTGTACGTGTCGAGCACCAGTGTACCGTCACTAAATCCCATGAAGAACCGGTCATGGTCGTCGTAGTGAACGGTCAATTTGGTTTCGATGTCACCCTTTACACCAAGCCTCACGCTATCCGCGATAGTTTCGATCAGCAGGCGCATAGCAAAAATCACCTTTCCTACATGAAGTCAAATATGGAACATGACTGAATAGGCGTCGGCCATGGTAATTATCGATGGATCGTTTCTGGTTGGAGTAGCCGCCGTCATTCAAAGTCTGGAGACGGTGTCGCGCATCTGGCGAGATACGGTTTCGCGAGCCCCTCACCTTGCGCCATTAGGTCCGGAACGTCGTAAACGTGGCAAGGCGCAGAGGCGCAAATCACATGTGGGGGCAAAAAATCCTTAGGTCTCAGCTGACCTTAACGCCCTTCCAGAAAGCGATACGATCCCGGATGTTTTCCGCCTTGGGTTTGGGATCGGGATAGTACCATGCCGCATCTTTGTTTTCCGCACCCTCGATGTTGACGCTGTAGTAGTGTGCAGTCCCCTTCCAAGGACAGTTCGTGGTCGTCTTGCTCGGTAGCAGGAAGTCGGCATTGACCGCATTGACGGGGAAATAGTGATTACCCTCCACCACGACTGTATCGTCGCTGCTCGCAATCAGCGTGCCGTTCCAACGTGCTTCGATCATCAAGTTCTCCTTACACATCACGTTGGCTGCAGCCCATCGCTTGTCAAGGCGGACCGGCAAACTTTAACGCCAGGGAAACTGGCTCTAGCCACGATACCGGTCAATCATTCAAATGGCCAGTCGAAGTCTGAATCCTAAACTGGTACGAAGCGGTCTTTCCGAAACGGCAGCAATTTCGGCATCGCTTACTCCATGAGATCTTCACGCATGCTTATCGCAGTCTTGGGCCAGATGCCCGTGAGCGCCTAAGCCTCTCAAACCGGTCTTCCTCCCGTTCATCGTGATCGCCCGGGATCCGGCTTCCTTGTGCAACATCACCGTCGAAGGATGTAGAGTTACTACCGATGGACTGCTGTGGATTGCGCATCCGGGGGCAAAAAAAGGCCGGCCAGCGAATCTTAATTCTGACAAGGGGCAAACGCGCTATCGATGCATCGGCGGCGTCATCTACACCTTGCAAATGGCTGGCTTAAAAACGTCGAGCCGCCTACGGAGAACAAATAGCAATGTCGACAACTGGGCGATTGCTTCCGACTGATTTGTACCGCGCCATGTCCGCTGTGCGGGTCATCTCCCTAAAAAGCTGTAGCTCCGTCGGGTGCAGCCGTCTGGCCGGCCTGTTGATGCAGCCGGTGCCGAATGCTGGCTCCGATGGTGTCCGCTAACAAGGTCCTATGAGCTGAGCAAACGATAGCGGTGAAGACGGCCTTTGGCTTGTCCTTGTTCCCTGTCCGACCCTTTTTGCCACCACTTCCTTCTCTCACACAACGTCGTGGTGCAGATCTACCAAGCTACGCTCTTGATCTATGCGCTAGCATCGGCGCTTGCCCGCATGCGAAGACGCCGCAACGCAGGCTTGCATCCGAAACGATCCACTATACCCCCGAGACGCTGCTGCCGAAATATTGTGAGCTACAGGAGCTCTTCGCGCGGAAGGGCGATGCTCGGTTCTACTAGGGGTGGCTGGCTTAGCCTTACGACCAAGCTACGCCGTCGCTGTCAGATCCAGATGTTGTCGTAGATGTCAGAGCAGAGGGTGCCTTTGAAAAGTAGGGTCAGGTCGCTGGAATATCCAGTCCCTTCGATCTCCATTGTGGTGTAGCCTTTTGATGAGCTGATGGATATCAGCCCATCGGCGAATGCGTCCTCAACGCTGTCGGCTTCCAGTTGGTATGAGCGCAAATCCAGTATGTCCTGAACAGTGCCCTTGGCTGCGAAGTCGTTGATGATCGGTTTGGTTGACTGGCCGCCTTCAAAGAACCCGAACTGGAATGTGTCGACGCCGGCGCCGCCCGTCATCTCAACTTTGAAAGCGCCATCCCAACCACTAAGGCGCAATGTGTCGTTACCAGTGCCGCCGATCAGCGTTCCACCCGCATGACCGGCGGTAAGCTCGTCATTGCCAGCGCCGCCGTCAACCCACCGCGCTCCGCCATTTTCCGACCCGACAAATGCTCGATCATCGCCACCTCGTGTGTAAACCTTAGTGCCGTCCCAGCGGATGACGTTGTCGGCACCTTCGCCGGTGTACAACAGGCGCTCGCTGGTCGTGAAGACACCGCGCATTTCATCCGTGCCAATTTCGCTGCTGCTGACAATTGAACCATCAACAAACATGCCCTGTTTGGCCGTCTCGTATGCTACTTTGGGTGCGACGAAGACATCGTCATCACCATCGGCTGAGGCTTTAATCTGGCCGTTATACACTTCGAGATAGTCTTGGCCATCGCCGTCCAGGGCAGTGCTCCCCGTACCGCTATACATCAAGATCGCGTCATTACCCGAGCCGCCATCCACAGTGCCGCCGCCGGGCGTGTTGGGAAAAGAGTCGCTGCTGTCGACATAGAAGTCGTCCCCTCCCCTGAGCCTCACCGTCTTGCCGGGACCAGCGCCGCCAGACGTGAACCAATCGGTATAATTGGTGCCCGTTATGCTGTTGCCAAAGTATTCAAGGATAAGGCCCCTTGGCGCGTCCCGAAAGGGAGCGCTCGGGTCATCTAATGACCCTCCATAGTACACATCTGCACTGTCGTTCGAAGGATCGCTGTCAGTATTCAGTTCGTTGGGGTTGAAGTAGGAGGGGTCCACTATGGTCCCATCAGTCCAAACCCAATTTGATCCTACCCGATGAGCGCCAACCCAGAAATTCGATTCGTTGATGTTATCCTGAGGGCTTGCTTCGGCCATAGCGCTAAACAAATTGCTTGCTTCATTCACGCTCTCGGTGATTTTCCAGAGGGAGCCGCTGGTGGTCAGCGACAGATTGTAGGCCTGGCTCCATGCGAGCGGCTGGTCTGTGAGAACGAAGCTGATTGCGGTTCTGATCGCCATGACATTTCTCCGGATGGTGTGCTCTCGCGACGGCTGCCCGGTGTCCGAGTCGAGCTTAATTTTACGTTACCAAGTTCGATCTATAAATAGCACCACTTACACCGACTGATTTTGCTGAACTTTAACGGGGCATTATTCAGCAGCGGCCGTAAGCACTTCCGCTCGCCGGAGTTTGGGCCGCAATACCGGCGCGCCATCAGCGTGGACACCATGAGCGTGAAAGACATTCTTGGCCCAATCCAGACCGATTGCAGTAATCCTTTCCACGGAATGGTCCCTTTGCCTTGTAGTTTCGCTTTGACGACCACGTTTAGCACTTGATGCTGTCAGAAGCGGGGCTGTTCCACGACATCAACCATTGGCGAACACGATGACGAGAGAAAAATGCAGAAATCAATTGTACAACAAATCGGTTGTTCGCATGCCCATTAACGAAGGTCAGCGTCCAATATAGCCGACTCTCAGGCTAAGCGTTGTAAATGTCAGGCCCCGCCTACCTGACGGTCGTTTGCCAACGACCGTTGGTCTAACAGTAGCTGCCCGTCGTTCATATCGGCATCGCGCTGATAATTCGAGGTTCCACGCTGGAAAGGGAGCGAGACCGCCTTTGACCGACACAAAATATTAGGGGAGCGTAATCGCGTCAGCTTGTCGTAGAATGATGGACAGACTTTTCTTTTCGTGCTGGACATGGAGCATGCCGCGTATGATGGCAGTAAGGCATTCGCAGTCCAGCCGCCGCCAAGCGCCTGATAAAGCGTGATGAGAGCACTGAGCTGATCGACGCGCAGCTGAACAAGCCCCAGGTCTGCCGACAACAATGCGCCCTGGGCGTCCACTTCCTCGATGTAGGGGGTAGCCCTTTGACAGGTTTACATCGCTTTTTTGCTGACATCGATTGGCTACAAACGCCCCAGATATGCGTTGGTGGTCATTGAATAGGAGAAATTTCAATGAAGCTCTACTACGCGCCCGGTGCCTGCAGTCTTGCCGATCACATCGCCCTACACGAGGCAGGCTTGTCGTTCGAACATGAAAAGGTCGATCTGAAAACCAAGCGTACCGAAAGTGGGATCGATTTTACGTCGATCAATCCAAAAGGGTATGTGCCAGCTCTCACGCTCAGTTCAGGCGAGACTCTGAGCGAGAATATCGCCATCTTGGATTGGATTGCGCATCAGGAAACGGCGCTGAAACCGTCTGGTGAGCTCGGACATACTCAGCTGTTGGAGGCGCTGGCCTATATCTCGACCGAGATCCACAAAAGCTTCAAGCCCTTCTTTACCGGCGCGAGTGAAGATGACAAAGCGAAGGCGGGTGAGCTGATCCTGAAGCGGATGGCTTACCTGGCCGACACTATGCAAGGCGAGTTTCTATTTGGTCCCGACCTTAGCGTTGCAGACTGCTATCTCTTTGTAATGCTGCTTTGGGCCAGGAAGAGCGGCCTTCAGGTACCAAGCAAGCTTGACGCATTTTTCGATCAAGTGATGGAACGGCCTGCGGTGCAAATAGCAATGACGCACGAAGGCTTGATTTAAAAAAGACGCTTCTTCGACCTCTTAAGGAATATGTTTTAACTCAGGAAGGCGGGCGCGTGCCTTGGCATGTTGACCCGCCTCCCGTTTCAGATCGTGCGCACGCCCGCATTGCCAAGGACGAAAGCGAAAATGTCGGCGACAAAGGGGTCACATCGGTAGCACGGACGTGGGTCATTCCAAGCGGTCGCAGCGTCTACTGAAAACATCCAGTTTCCCCCAAAATGCTCACTCGTGGAGCCACGCAGGCCCTCGCTGCGAAGTACAGACCGTTGGACACCCCGGAACAGCAGGTCGTGGGACGCGATCTACAATTAGCCGCCGTTGGATTGCGCATCAATTTACAGCATTCTGTGCCCCATCCAGCCGTGCCATTAGTCAGATGCGCTTGATGCCTGGACGGCCATGCTCGACATGGAAGCTGGCATAGGTTGAAAGATTGCCATTAGCTTGCGTGACCTTATCCAAGATCTTGAGATCCGCTTGCCACACGTTCCGGTTAATATCGCAAAGCAAATACCCGCGCTTATCCGTGATCGCCTTGAGTTCGGCGTTGCCCACCATGGCGCTACGCACGCGCGGGTTCTCATCTCCTGTACCGTCGGCTCCCGAGGTCACTGAAGTCGCGCTGAACTCAGCTGAAATCACGCGTCCGTCGCCATTGTCCTGGATGAGGTCACCGGCAAAATGGAGATGCGCATCGCCGCTCACCGTGACAACATTGCCGGGACGATGCTTGTCGATATGATCGAGCAAGCGCCGACGGCTATGCATATAGCCCGACCAGGTATCCATGCCGGTGAGTCGTTCGCCGCCCTCTGGGCCTGTACGTAGAAGATTCATCAGCAACACTTGCTGCGCAATGAGGTTCCAGCGCGACGGTGACTTTGAAAGACCCTCAAACAACCATGCTTCCTGACGGTCGCCGAGCATCGAGCGGTTTGCCGCAAATACTTCTGGTCCCTGTGGCGAGGCCAGATCGAAATAAGCCTGATTGCTGCGATATTGGCGCGTATCGAGGAAGAAGGCATTGAGCAGGTCGCCATATTGCGCGCTGCGGAACATCTGGATGTGACCGTTCACCGGCATGGAACTGCGACGTAGCGGCATATTCTCATAATAGGCCTGCAAGGCCATCGCCTTGCGCGTGGCAAATATCTCCTGAGGCATCTCGTTCTCATCGATATTGGCGGCCCAATTATTGTCGATTTCATGGTCGTCAAAACTGACGAACCATGGGCAAGCCGCATGCGCCGCCTGAAGATCCGGGTCTGTTTTATACTGGCCGTAGCGCGCACGATAATCGTCGATCGAGTAAAGCTCATTGCCCACGTGAAAACGCAGGGGCGGCGGATTCTTGCCAAAATTATCGCCGGTAGCGAACTTTGCACCCGCTCCTTCATAGATGTAGTCGCCATAGTGGAACACGAAGTCGATCGGCTCTTCGGCAATCCGGCGCCAAGCGGTGAAATAGCCGAGCTCATAATATTGGCAGCCCGCTGCAACAAAGCGGACGCGATCCAGCGGTGCGCCCAGAGCGGGCAATGTGCGGCTGCGCCCGACCGGGCTTCGCTCGCCACCGACCATGAAGCGATACCAATAGGGTCGGTTGGACGCCAATCCTGAGACTTCGACATGCACCGCGTGCGCAAGCTCTGGCATCGCCATGAACTTCCCAGATTGCACGATGGTCTTGAAGCCATCATCGGCGGCTACCTCCCAGTCGACCAGCATCTGTCGGCGCGGCATCCCGCCATGCGGGTCAAGAGGTTCAGGGGCCAGACGCGTCCATAGAACGAAGCCGTCCGAAAGCGGTTCACCTGATGCAACTCCGAGCGTGAACGGTGTCGTCGAGAATTTGGGGTTGGGCTCGACATTATAGGGCGGCGGGCGATCCCAGGCGAACGCCTTGAATGGCAGCGGAGCGGTCAAAGCGGCACCCGAACTGCCCAGAAGAGTGAGCAACGTGCGGCGATCGAAATTTGCCATGAGATCGTCTTTCTTTCCAGAGGCGGGGGGCGCATGCCGGGGCGACCGGCATATGCGAGGCATTAGAAGGTCAGGTTGAGGCCAGCGAAAAACGTCGTGCCGCTGCGCGTCACATTATGCAGTCGCTCGTAAAGGCTGTTGATCTGAATTTCAGGCTGGTTCGTGATGTTGATGGCATCAAAAGTGAGCCGAACCCCATCACGCAGGTTCACAAATGCCGCGGCATCGACATAGATTGTGTCCTTGAACCCATCCTCAGTGACGGGGTTTATGCCATCATAGCGCGAAAGCAGGTAGCCGGACCGGAAGTTCGCTGATCCGCGGATGCCCCAAAGCTTGGTCTCGTAATAGAGTGTGCCATTTGCATTGACGTCGGACAGGCCAGTGATCGGGCCATCGAGACCGTTAAGCCGCGTGTTGGAATCGATGAGCGTGAGGTTTGCGAGCACACCGAAATTGTCGAGCGGCGCAGGCAGAAAGGACAGGCTGGTCTGCCCGGCCAATTCCAGTCCGGTCAGCTTGGCAGCTGCCAGATTGACCGGCCGAGTATATTGTACCACGTTGCTCGTCGGCGTGAGGCCGGCTGCCAGATCCGTAGACAGCCCCGTGACAGAATATGGCACGTTCAGCAGGGTTTGAGTGCCAACAAGGTCCTTGATCGCCTTGTGGAACAGGCCTGCGGAAAGCATACCGGCCTTGCCAAAATACCATTCGGCAGAAATGTCAAAATCATTCGTTTTGTAAGGCTTAAGGGCTGGATTGCCGTTGCTCACGATATAGCCGGCCGTGCCAAGCTGCACGCTACCAGTCATCTTCATAGACGTGAGCGCCGGGCGGTTAATGTTCTTTGCAGCGCTGAGCCGGACCTGAAAATTCGGGCTCAGCTCAAGAACCGCGTTAAACGCAGGCAGTGCCCCTGAATAGTCGGAATTGATCGTATTCGGCACTCGCTGGCCAGTGGCGTTGGCCAGCAACCCGGTGTTGCTCGTCTCCGTCCGGTAGGCCCGCACGCCGACATTGCCACGCAGACCGATACTGCCAAGCGTGGCATCCCAATCGAGCTGGACAAATCCAGCGTTGGTCTCTTCATCGATTGCAAAGGTATTGAGAGTGCGCGCGTTGGGGCCAACCTTTGTATGGCTCTTCCCGTAAAAGGCGAGTGCCTTGTCCCAGTCGCCTACGACCCAGGGTTGGCCACCCCAGCCGTCATAGATCTGCGCATAGGGGGTGACAGCATCGTATCCAGGCTTGCTCTTGAACTCCGCGCCATACAGGCCGTCGTTGAAGAAGTCGGAGCCGGTCATGGCATATTTGCGATAGGAATAGCCGACGTTGAGCTTGAACTGCGGGGTTATCTCATAACGCAGATTAAGCGATCCTTCACGCAGGGTTGTCTGCTGCGCATTCTCGCGGAAATACATTTCGCGGATCACATAGTTCGCCGGATCGGCGGTGTTCCATTTGTAACTATTGGTGGCGGACTCCCCATCTGCTGCAAAGGTTGTGACCATGCCGCCCTGCGCCTGAAGATAGAGCTTGTCATCGATTGGCGTCTTGTAGGTGGATTTTTCATAGCCGACATGACCGTCGAGCGTCAGCGTGTCAGATACCTTCCAGTCGCCGGTGAGCGCAATCTGCTTGAACACGCTACGGTTGATCTGGCGCCGGTGCTCCGAGCCGTATGTCGCATTGTCGACATCGGCATAATTGACAAAGTTTGAGTCATCCCATTTGATATCGTTGATCTTAGATGCGCGGATCTGCCGACCGAAATCCGAATAGGCTCGGTTGAAGATAATCTCACCATTGCCCGTGGTGGGTCTCGTTGCGAGATGATATTCATTACGGTCGGTGTTGAACTCGCCATAGAGACCATCAAGGGTCAGGGTAAGCGTCTCGATGGGGCGCCACTGCGTCGCAATCGTCAGACCCAGGCGCTCCTGCTTGGCGTCCCATACCGAAAGTCGATTGCCAGCCGCATAGACGAGCTGGCCGGACCTGAACTTCGCTTGCTCGGCGGCGTCGAGTGCTGAAATATCCAGACCGTTGTCGAGATAGGTCTGCACCTGAGCTGTCGTCAACTGCACCGGGTTATAGGTGTCATAGCCCTTCTCCTGGGTGCGACGCTTTGAGTAAGCGACGGAGAGCAGCACACCGAACCTATCGTCGAAATTGTAGCCCGCCATCGCAGCGACGCGGGGTTGTGTGTCTTTGGTGAAGCTGTTGGTGCCAAGCTTGGACGAGAGTGCGCCCTTGAAGCCAGGCTTGTTTTCAAGAGGCTTGGCGGTAAACAATCCGACCGTTCCCGCCATGCCGCCTTCATTCTGCGAGGCCTGGTAGGTCTTCTCCACTTCAAGTCGGGAGAAAAGTTCCGAGGCAAAGATGTTGAAGTCAAACGCACGGTCGCGCGAGCGCTGGCCGCGGCTGTCCATCGCAGAGTCGACATTTCCCAGCACTTCCATGCCATTGAGCTGGACTCGGGTAAAATCAGGCCCCAGCCCGCGCAATGTGATGCGCCGCCCTTCGCCAGCCTCCCGGTTGATCGCAACGCCGGGCACGCGCTGCAGCGATTCCGCCAGATTTAGCTCCGGGAACTTCGCCATGTCCTCAGCAACGATGACATCCTTGTTGATGTTGGATTTGCGCTTGATGTCCCGTGCGCGACCGATGGAATAGGCAAAGCCCGTGACCACTATCTCGTTACTGCCTGCGGACGCGTGAATGCTCTCATCGTTGCGGGCAGCCCCTTCATCACGCGAGAGCGTTACGACATTGCCATTCCAGGTCGCGATCCTGAGGCCTGTTCCGCGGATCAGCATTTCCAGAGCCTGACGTCGCTCGAAATTGCCAACGACTCTGTTCGTTTGGAGCCCGCGAAGCATCTCTGCAGGAACGAGAATCTGCAGGCCGCTCAACCGCGCAAAAGATGGAATCGATTCCGCCGCATTTTGCTCAGGGAGCGACATACGGACAGGTTGCGCAAAAGCCGGTGTCGCAACAACCACGCTCATGATGATCGCGAGAGGACTACAGGAAATAAGATTTTTGTACATCTGAACACCCCAAATCTATTCGTTCAGGTGTAGAGATGCATGGCGAGAAAATAACCCTCACCAAAATCGCAAATATATATACTTGCGCATATGTGACTATTCTATGACATATTTGTTGTCTTTTGTTGACACCGAAGCACCAGTGACATGTGCAACTGCCTGAGAGAATTCATCTGGCCGATCTATTTGAAAATATCCGGTCATTAGCTGCCTGCCGATACGCGGCTTGGCGACTTCGATCTTCT
Source organism: Sphingobium sp. BS19 (assembly GCF_027925545.1). Taxonomy (NCBI): domain Bacteria; kingdom Pseudomonadati; phylum Pseudomonadota; class Alphaproteobacteria; order Sphingomonadales; family Sphingobiaceae; genus Sphingobium; species Sphingobium sp. BS19. The sequence continues at coordinate 17,484 of NZ_BSEF01000024.1, read as the reverse complement.
TGGGATTATAGCGGTTGAATTCTTCCGCCGCTTCGAAGACTGTGGTTTCGTTCAATGCAATGCCGCCCTGCCGCCAAGCCAGAGGGTCACGATAGCCGGTGGACACGACGCGCGCCTTGGCGGCGTTTGTAGCGGTACTCAAAATCGCGCTGCTACCAGCTGAAATGGAGACGGCGTTCTGTTGCGTGTCCTGCCAAGCCAGCACGGCCCCCTCAGTGACGACAACCTCGACCGCGCCAGTCCGACGACGAACAGAGAATGCTGTGCCCGTTGCTTGGACATGGACGCCGTCGGCCTCAACCACGAAGGGCCGCTTCACATTCTTGGTGACCTTGAACCAGGCTTCGCCCTCGCCTAATTGCAACTCGCGCACCGTCTTATTATAGCGCACGCGCAAATCACTATCGGAGTTGACCATCGCGACGGACCCATCTGTCAAGGCGACCCGTCGGATCTCGCCAACGTCCGTTCGATAGTGCTGCCCGGATAGCGTCGACCACGAGACCGTGGCCAAGCCGACAAGGCATGCAACGAGCGCGCCACCTGCCATCAGCGCGCGTTTGCGCGGCTTGACCGTTGGTTGAGAGAGCACCATAGCCCTGCCACAGCTTTCGCTGTCACCGTCGATCTTGTCGATCAGAGCCAGCCCGGCCTGCGCGCGGAACAACGCGCCACGGTGGCGTTCATCCTGGCGCAGCCATATATCCAGTTCGCGCTGCTGCGCGGTGTCCAAATCCTCGGCGTCGATCAGAATTGCCCAGCGGATGGCTACATCGTCAACGGCGACCGACATTGCGCACATGTTCCGCTATCCCCTCGTCTCGACGCATACAGATTTCATCGCCGCTTTCGAAGGCTTTCAATATGGCCTTAAGCCCACGCGCAAGGCCATTTTCAACAATTTTCTCAGTAACTCCAAGTCTTTTTGCTGTTTCCTTCTGAGAAAGGCCCTCGATTCTTCGTAGTTCAATGACTTCGCGATAGCGGGTTGGTAGTGCGGCGATCGCTTCCATAACCCTGTTCAACTCGTTACGCGCGCTCGCGGCTCGCTCAGGTGATGGAGATTGATCGATGCCTCGATATTCAATCTGGTCCGAGGCGGCCTGTATCTGGACGACCCGGTCCCGACGAACCCTCTGCAGCAGGATTGATCGCGCTGTCGCGAAAAAATATCCTCTGGGATCGCCGATATGAGCGACCGAGCTCAACTCGCTCAATTTGCAATAGGTCTGCTGGATGATGTCATCCACTTCGTAAGCGGGCACACCAGTCCGGTGCAGCCAGCGCCGCAAAGCAGGCTCATGCTTGAGAATATGGACAGCGACCCAATGGACCGCTTCACGCGCTTCAGGCATTTTATTTCGAGGGGTCCAGCTGGCGGTGCAATGGGAGAACAAATGCGCTGCTATCCGTGACGTGTGACTGATCAGTGACTCCTGCCAGCCTTACGACTGCGCACTTTTCTCACGCAGCTCCGCAGGTCGGAGCTTCCTCTCCCTCAAGAATTGAACGGATGGCGGCTTTCAAGAGACATGTTTGGGTGAGCAACAGCCGCCCAGTTGCGATCGCTCAACTTTTCATGTGACTATCTAAAAGCTGGTCTCGTCGCAATTACCGTCTTTCCTGGCTAGCAAGTCCTCGGCTTTGGTATTTTCGGTAGTCGATAGGCTAAACAAAAATGTCGATGCAGCATTCCGACGGTTGAAGGCGACGTCTTGCATCCATCTCAGGGCGAGGTGCGTTACAATGGAACATGGCCGTTTCAAATACTTCCCTTCGGAGACATGAGCATGTTCGATAACAACGTTGCTATCGTCACGGGTGGTGAATCCGGGATTGGCGCAGCCTGCGCCAGGGAACTGGGGAACGCCGGAGCTCGCATCGTTATGACGTATTTCCGCGACGAGACTGCCGCCAAAAATGTCTGCCGCGCCATCGGTGGAGAGGATCGTGCCATCGCTGTGCAAACCGATGTTGCCGATGAGGTGGCAGTCGCGCATCTGTTTGACGTTGCGGAAAAAACTTTTGGTACGGCCACCCTCCTCGTCAACTCGGCGGGACTCAATATGAGCGGGGTTCTCCTCAAGGACATGGAACTTAGCCAGTTCGACCGGGTCGTCCGATCCGACCTGTATGGACCTTTCCTAACCTGCCGGGCGTTTGTACGGGCATTAGAGTCGAGCGGCGGCAAAGGCCGTATTGTCAATATTTCATCTATCCACGAACGGGCTCCGCGGGCTGGTGGTGTTGATTATGATGCCGCGAAGGGCGGATTGTCCCAGCTTACTGCAACTCTAGCGCTGGAGCTCGCGCCCAAGGGGATAGCGATCAATGGTGTCGCGCCGGGTATGATCATGACGCCAATGAATGAGCATGCTCTCGATGATCCGGCCTATCTTGCAAAGCTGGAGGCCAATATCCCTTGGGGACGGGCAGGACGACCCGAGGAAGTGGCAGTACTCGTCAGCTTCCTGCTGTCACCTGCGGCGGACTATATCAGCGGAGCGACCGTTACTATTGACGGGGCGCTCTCGCTCACGATCGCCCTGGGAGCATAAACGATGAAGCGGCCAATAGATTTCAACGTCGAGAGAATCGAAGCAGTCGACATGATCGGCAATGAGCTGGTGTCACGCCGGAATCTGATGAGTCCATATGTGTGGCTGCGGGGCGATGGGACATACGCCATGCTGGTTCGAGCAGTGCCCAGACTTGGCGAATGTGGCGACACAGGAACAATTTGGTTCGCCACCAGCACTGATGGTCTGTGTTTTGCAGCCAACGACCGACCCGTGCTTTCGCCGGGACCAGAACCCGACGACATCGGAGGCTGCGAGGACCCTACACCTGTGTTTCAAAAAGATGGGAGCGTCGTAATTTATTACACGGGAGTGGATGCCACGCAGTCTCATGGCGAGATGCTTTATGCCGTCGGGCCATCTATTGACGCGCTGGTGAAAAAGGGCGTCGCGATGCCGAACACTCCGTCGCAAGGCAACATCAAGGAAGCAACCGTCGATCAAACCAAAACCGGCGGCTGGCGCATGTTTTTCGAGTTTGCACGCTCGGAAGCCTCCTTGGTGGGTCTTGCGGTGAGCGATGACATCGCTGGCCCGTGGACGGACGAGCGCGATCCATTCGCGCCCAGGAGGAACAGTTGGGACACATGGCATTTGTCCACGGGTCCGCTTCTCACCAGTGACAAGAATATGCCGGTCATGTTTTATAACGGTGCGACACAGGACGCACGCTGGCGCATCGGCTGGGTTGCTTTTGATGCTGAATACACCCAGGTGGTCGATCGCTGCATCGAACCGTTAATTACGCCGCCCCCGGCCTTGGAAAGAAGCGCAACGGATATAGCTTTCGCGGCCTCTGTTGTGGAGGTGAGCGACGAAATCTGGCTCTATTATTCTCTGTCCGATACGCATCTCTATCGGGCCGCAATCCGAAGAAGCTGAATGGACGGCGGTGTTTCCTATCTTTTCAAAATAAAATCCTGCGAGGTGCCAGCGGCAACTGCAGCAGAGCGCGGCTCCAGCGGTCAACAACAGCAAGGTCACCCGATTATCCAGAGCGGGAACGACCCAGGCATTTAATTCGCATGCATGAAAGGCGGCTTTCGAATGCCAAGATTTGGCTTGGGAACGATAGCTTACTTCGCGAATCGAGGTGGTCAGGTCGGCTTGAGCGCGATTTTCTTCTCTATTTCGGCCGCGGCCTTTTCAGCCTTTTTACGGCGACTAAATACTCGACGCATATAACGCTGGTCTGGTGGGCTAAGGGTCTTTTCAGCTTCGACGAACTGCTCGGTTTCCTCTTCAAGAATATGATCGAGATATTCCTCTTTGAGCTTGGCGAAGTGGCGAAGCCAGCCCGGCGACGTTATATCCCTCGCCGCAGCGTCGGCCATAAGCTTGTCGATTTTGTGATGATCGCCGACGGCGTGGCGCGCGAACTGTGTGGTTTCTGGATTGCGCATAATGGTCGACCATAGTGCTTGCTCCTCCGCAGCGGCATGGCCGTGAACATCACGGACAAACTCTTCGAACAAGAGCTTGCGAGCTGGATCCTTCGGACTGGTCGCTTCGATCATTGCTAGCAATGCACGATGCTTGTCGTGATCTTCGACCAGTCGCCCGAAAATTGCAGGGTTACCCCGAAACGTCGTGGAGGGGGTCGAGCCAAGCCGTGCGGGAACGCCCGGCGCGATAACTTTTGCGTGCGCAACCGCTGTGCTCTTGGCCTCTTGCTGCTTGAGAAGACTGGATTGGTGCGGCATCGGTGATTTCCCTTTTCGGATCGAGCGGTTCCAGCGCACTGAAGGGGCGGCGACTGTCTAACGCAATACGACCCAGTAAGTTTCCGGTTCGGATCGAGCTTAAAGGCATCATCACTACCAGATCGTACCGATTAGACTAGCACCAATGGCCGGCTTCGTTGTCCGCGAATACAACACAGGACGACCGCAATGTAGGCGGCACCGATTTTCGCCATTCAGATGCGCCGAAGGGCAGGTATCGGCCTAAGCCCACTTTCTCACTGCTAAGTCCAAATGGTCAGACCTTGTCGGAACCCGTCATTCCCAGTGACAATCACACGTGACTAGGAATTTATCAGGGTTGGCCGATGGCGCGCTGCCAAGTTTCAAACAACGCGAATGAACAAGCCGACATCCGGGTGATGGCGCGGAACTTGAAACTTGGCCGGTAAGCGGGGCCGACGATTGGAGCAATCCGTCCTGATGCCGCACGCTCGAAGCAAAGTTTTTGTGCATTGCGAGCGGCAATGCGTTGCGTCTCCTACAATATATTGAAACTAAAGGGAGATGCCAGCGTGGCGAAAAAATATTATCTGCTACTCAGCGTCGCTACATGCGCTCTGGCTCCAGCCGCCATGGCCAAGAAAGCCGCTATTGCCGAAAGCGCAATTACGGCCAGCGAAGCGACCAAAGACCCGGCTAAGCAAAGGCCTGCTGAAGCAGTTTTTTCAACCGGCGTCGCCAAAGGGCGCGATCGCCTTGATAGCGCAACCTCGACAAGTTCCCTTAGGGCCGACGATATCAAGAAAATCGGAGCGCGCTCGCTCGCCGAAATCCTTCGCAGCATTCCTGGGATCAGGACCGAGTCCTCGACCGGTGAGGCTAATGGCAGCTATACGATCCGCGGCCTGCCGCTCGCGTCTGGTGGTTCCAAATTCATGCAAATCCAGGAAGATGGGTTGCCCGTCCTGGAGTTCGGCGACTTCTTCAACGTGGCTTCGGACCTTTTCATCAGGGCCGACTCCAATCTCTCGGCTGTCGAGGCAATCCGGGGGGGGTCAGCATCGACGTTTGCGTCGAACTCACCAGGTGGGGTGATAAACCTGATTTCGAAAACAGGCGATGTCGAAGGTGGCGCAATTGAACTCACAACAGGCGTCGACTATGACACGAAGCGCCTCGACTTCGACTATGGTGGCAGAATTAACGACACACTGCGCTTTCACCTTGGCGGCTTTTATCGCTCCGGCGAAGGGCAGCGCGGCGTTGGTTTCAATGCGTATCAGGGCGGCCAACTGAAGTTCAATATCACCAAGGAGTTCGACGCCGGCTATATTCGCCTATCAGCCAAATATCTGGATGACCGGGCACCGGCCTATCTGCCCGGACCAATCCGGATCACCGGTACCGATGCTAACCCGACCTACACGAGCTTTGCGAATTTTGACGTTCGCCGGGACTCCGTACAGTCGCGGTACATTACCAGCTTCCCGACGCTCGACGGCAACAACCAACCGATCACTGTGCCGATGAGCCAGGGCCTGAGTGCATTGGTGAAGGCGGTCGGCCTTGAATCGCAGTTCGACATCGCTGACTGGACGGTCACGGGAAGGGCCCGCTACTCGAAGATCTCAGGCACCACGATCCGCGACCTTGTCGCGAACATCTACCCGGCCAGCGGGCTCCCGGCGTCGCTGGGGGCAGGCACCGGCATTCTCACCTACGCCAATGGCCCTAATATGGGCCAGGTCATCACGCCCGCAGCGAACATAAACGGCAACGGACTGATCGCGGCGACATCGCTGTCCAAGATCGACGTCCGGTCGCTAGACAACTTCACCGGTGACATCCGGGCAACGCGCGTTGTCGATTTCGGTGGGGGCAAGTTCACATTGACCGGGGGCGCGTACAAATCATTGCAGGACCTCACATCGGACTGGCTCTACTCCAACATTACGCAAGACGTCCGCGGGGACGGCAATTCGGCCCTGATAAACTATACCAATGCTGCCGGCGTGCCGCAGAGTCAGGACGGCTTTCTGGGCTTCACAAGGTCCGGCAGCACCGGCTTTTTTAGGCGCACCTACGACGTGCAATATGATGTGACGGCCCCCTATGGGTCGATCAACTACCACATCGGTAAGATCGCCATCGGCGGGAGCATCCGCTACGATATCGGCAAAGTCCGCGGTCAGTTGTTCGGGTTTGACCTGGGCGGCGGACGGATCGGGACAACCTCATACGACTTTAACGGAGACGGGGTGATCTCGGTCGCCGAGTCGAAGACCAACATCATACCTCTGACGCGCCCCGCGCCCGTGCACTATGATTATCACTATCTGAGCTATTCGACCGGGATCAATTTCCGCATCGCAGAGCCCCTCGCCGTGTTCGCGCGGTACAGCCGAGGCGCAAGAGCGAACGCCGACAAAGTTCTCTTCTCGTCGAAAGTCAGCGTCACGGATGGCAGCATGCCCGATAGAGCCGATGGTGCGGACATCGTCACGCAAGCCGAAGTCGGCCTGAAGTTTCGCCGACCGGGGCTAACCTTCAACATCACCGGCTTCATGGCCAAGACCGAAGACACCAATGTCCAGGCCGGTGCCATCACTACCGATCGCAATTATCGCGCTCATGGTGCCGAAGTGGAAGCCGGTTTCCAGCGCGGGCCCTTCAGCATCACCGGCGGCCTGACCTATACCGATGCGGAAATCGTCAGCGACCGGCTGAACACAGCCGTTGCCGGGATGGTGCCACGGCGCCAGCCAAAGCTTATTTATCAGGCAACACCGCAATATGAGACCAGGCAACTGACGGTGGGCGCCTATGTCGTGGGCAACACCAGCAGCTTTGCGCAGGATATCAATGCCCTAAAGATTCCCGGCTATGTGCTGGTAAACCCGTTTGTCCAGTATCGCCCGGTCGAGCGGCTGCAATTCATGGTCAACGTCAACAACGCGTTCGATAAGGTAGCGATCATCGAAATCAGTCAGACGCGCGTTCCCAGCAATGGCGTCGGTTGGGGCCGGGCTGCGAACGGCCGCACAATTTCGGCATCGGTGCGCTACGAGCTCTAAATTGGGCCAGCCCACATCGAAGGCACACAGATGTTTATATCCATGAAAATTCCTACAAAACTGGCGCTGTCGTTCTTCATCGTCTGTGTGTCGGCAGCCGCGATGATGATTGTCTTCTTCTCGAACGTGACGGCGATCCGCAGCGCGTCACATAGCAACAATCTCAGCCAGACGGTGCACGCCAAGGTGCTCACCTTGGAAACCGCGTTGCTTCGGCAGAACAGCCAGATGCGTGGCTTTCTGGTGACAGCGGACGAGACCTACCTCAAGTCATATGACGAAGCGCATCAGGAGTATGACAAGGCCTCTACCGACCTTGAGACACTGCTGACTGAACCAGCGCTGCGTGCGGCGCTACTTGAATCCCGCGCGGCGACACTTGCCTGGCGCAAGAACTGGGGTGACCGTATGGTAGCCCGCGTCAGGGGGGGACAGCGCGATGCGGCGCAGGCTGATGTGCGCGCCGCCGGAAAGGCCGTACTGACAAGCGCTGCAGTGCTGCCACTTCGCAAAATACGCGATAGGCAGGTTGCCGAGATTGAGCAGAATTCGGCGCGTCAGGAGCGCGCGATAGCGTCTGCAATTACAGTCCTCGTTGTAGGCGGCATTGCGCTGATCGGTATCGCGATTGTGCTTGCCTTCGTGCTGAGCAAATTGATCGCTCAACCAGTGTCTCGCCTCACCGCGACAATGGGCGATCTCGCTGCGGGGCGACACAATGCGACTGTTCCCGATGTAGACCGGAGTGACGAGCTGGGAGACATGGCGCGTGCGGTGCTGGTCTTCCGGGATGCCGCGGTTGCGAAGGATGCGGCCGACAAAAACGCCGCGCGGGCCGATGCCGAGCAGCAGATGGTGGTCGAAACAGTTTCTAACCATCTCGCTGAAGTAGCCCAAGGCAATCTTACCGCAGTCATTACCCAGGGATTCCCGCAAAGCTACGAGGCCGTCAAAACCAACTTCAACGAAGCCGTAATCGCATTGCGCGAGATGATCGCCTCCGTCAGGGAATCGACTGCGACAATCCGAACCGGATCCGATGAAATCGCTAAAGCGTCAGAAGATCTGGCGCGGCGAACTGAAAGTAATGCGGCCAGTCTTGAAGAGACAGCGGCAGCGGTCATACAGATGGATGACCGGCTGAAGGCAACGTCCGCATCTGCCAGTAGCACGGCCGACCAGGCAAACGGCACGATGACAACCGTTGCTAACGGACGTGCCACCGCCGAACAGGCCGTGCAGGCGATGAGCCGCGTATCCGACAGTGCCAAGGGCATCGACAGTGTCATCGAAGGTCTTGACAAGATCGCTTTCCAGACACGTGTTTTGGCGATGAATGCCGCCGTCGAGGCCGGCCGTGCCGGCGACGCCGGGCGCGGCTTTGCTGTTGTCGCCGATCTTGTCTCGGCTCTGGCGATGCGTGCTGAGGAAGAGGCTGCCCGCGCGCGCAATCAGCTGAGCGCCACCCAGACCGACATCGTTACGGCGGTTGAGGCTGTGCACAAGGTCGATGCGGCGCTGGCCGACATCTCAACGGGAGTTGTTCAGGTCAACGATCTGCTCTGTAGCATTGCGGCCGACAATCTAGCCCAATCGCGTGCAATCAGCGAAATCAGCGCGGCAATCGGCACGATGGATCGCGGAACGCAGCAGAATGCGGCAATGGTCGAGGAAACCTCTGCAGCTGCGCGCAACTTGGCCAGCGAAGTCAACGGTCTTGCCGAGCGAGCGAGCCGGTTCAACCTCGATGGCGCGCCAAAACATCGCGCGAGAACGTCGAAGCCGCATTTCTCCGGGCAGCTGAAGCATCTCTCTGGCCGGGCGGTAGCTGGGCTTCGACCATCTATCAGGGGATACGAACAGCGATAATATCTCACAGTCGAGCCACCAGAGCGTCCACACATGGAGTGGGTGAATCCGCACTCTGAGCAAGGTACCTAGATGAATTCGGTTGCGTTGTTCTCGGGACTTGGTGAACTTGAGCGGCATGCCAAGGTGGCGCGGTAGCTGGGATCGCCCTTCGTCGCGGCGGTTCTCGAGGCGGGCGAACGCCAGCTCGATCGTGCCCCGAGGACAGCAGCGCTAATTCGCAAACGGCCCGGAAGCGCATCGCGCGATGCCGTTGCGATGCGGTTTAATGCTGCGCTGCATGCGCTTGCCCGGAAGGGCAACCACGCCCGCACTCAGCACGTTATACACGCGCTTACAGGGGGACTTCGATGGTCCCATTGGCGAGGTACTGGAGGTGGAAGACCGTTTCATCTCATGCGCCTTGGGCGAGGCGCCGCAAACTAACGAAGTGGGTCGGTCGGCCTCGATCGCCGCCGCGCTGATGGTAGCGCGCAAGGAATTTGGGCTACCCTTCGAGTTGCTGGAAATCGGTGCGAGTTGCGGTCTCAATCTTAATCTGGGGCGCTACGCGTTCGAACTGGGTGACACCTTGGCAGGAATGACCGATTCCTCCGTGCACATCGCCCCCCGCTGGCGAGGCCCAACAGTACCTTGGGCCGCCATCGACGTCGTCGCAGCGCGGGGGACCGATATCAATCCGCTACGGGTCGACGATGAAACGAGCCGCGAACGGCTGCTGTCCTATGTATGGGCCGATCAGCCGCAGCGTGCCCGGCGGCTGGAGAAAGCATTGGCAATGGCGCAAAGCTTTCAACCGCGCGTCGATCGCCATGCTGCTCTCAAATGGCTGCCAGAACAATTGAAGGTGTCTGAGTAGGGTGGGGTGTGCCGCGTCGTTTTCCACTCCATGGTCTTGCAGTACCTCAGCCAATGCGACCGCGCTGATATCGAAGACATGATCGCACGTGCAGGCGGGCGCGCCACTCTCAGGCGACCACTCGTTTGGATCAGCTTTGAATGGACAGAACAACGCCAGGAAGTTCAGCTGCGCCTGAGCAGCTGGTCGAGCGGCGATACCCGCCTGCTGGCAATTTGCCACGCATATGGAGATTGGATCAACTGGCTAGCCTGACCGGACGCAGTGAGTTGATACGTGCTTTGCAAATCCTGTTGATTGCCTTCTAGTTGGGCTGCGGGGAATTGCTTTTTGGAAAATCTGCATGCAGCGGCATTTTCTTCGCCAAAACCCGACGCCCAGAATTCGCCAACGAAAATATGGACATATTCTGGCCGGGTGGACGATAATTCGCCCTCACCATGATATCGACCATCACCTGGATAGCGATGGGACACCTGCGCGGCGACAACGGCGTCTCCCACCATTCGAGCAGCAAGCTCCACGCGGTATCACATGTCAGCATGGTCGCAAAACGCAATGCTGCGACCGCCTCCCCCTGGTGTACTTCTAACGCCACGCCGGGTTCAGGATCCCCTAAAGGTCGTCAGCATCCGCGGGGCAGAAGAGGAAGTGGCGGTGCGCGGAACAGCGGCCTTAAGCGATCAAGGCCGTACAGGTGGACGCGCGGAACGAGGGCTCACTCACATTGCACGTTGCTGCCCGCGGCGGCGCACTGATCGGCGCGGACCCGGTAACCCTCCGAGCGAACATCTGGGCCACCAGCGGCCATGGGCGATCTAGCAGAAGACGAGCGCGACGCCGCTGCTCGAAATGCCCTTCTATCACCCCACGTTCGAAGAAGGACTTAAACAGGCGTTGCGGACCGTCCGCGCTGCGACCCCGATCGCAATCCCAGAAAAAAATCAAACTCGGGCTCGCCTGTAGGCGCGTAGCACCAGACGAGCCGGGCGTCATTCGACCGTAGGAAGGCACACCTCGAACGTGCTGCCTTCCCCGGGTGCACTGTGCTTCAGGCGGATGGTGCCGCCATGCAGCGCAACCAGCTGCTTCACCAGCGCCAGCCCGATCCCGAGGCCGTCCTGCTTGACCTTGCCCTTGACATCGGCTTGCTCAAAAATCCCGAATATCCGGCTTTGCTGATCAGGCGCAATGCCGATACCGTTGTCGGCAACCTCAATCCAGGCAGTCTGGTCTTCAACCCGCGCGGTCACCCGGATTTCGCCCGCTGCAGGAGTGTATTTGGCAGCATTGCTGATCAGGTTGCCAATAATCTGCGCCAGGCGGGCGTGATCGGCGTCAAGCAGCACCGGACCTGGCGGAAGATCGATTTGCAGCGTATGCCCTGCCTCTTCGATCGCTGGACGCGATGTTTCGACGGCAAACGCCAGCACATCGTTCAGGTCTACTCGCTCGCACTGCAGAGAAATCTTGCCTTGCTCGATCCGCGCGATGTCGAGCAGTTCCTCCACCAACCGTGTCATGTGCGTCAGACAGCGGTTCATCGAAATACGAATGTCGCCTTCGACAGGCTGTCCCTTTTTCCGCTCGAGCATGATCAGCCCGGCATTCAGCGCTGCGATCGGGTTGCGCAGCTCGTGCCCCAGAACCGCCAGGAAGCGGTTCTTCTGAATATCGGCTTGCTTCAGCGATGCGCTCAACGCGGCAAGTTCATCGCGCTGCGCTGCCAGTTGTCGGCGCTGGCTGTAGAGCTCAAGAAACACACGCGCTTTCGATCGCAGGATATCGGGCTCGATCGGCTTCTGGATGAAATCGACCGCACCGGCCTCATAGCCCTTGAACCGCCGAGTCCCGTCGCCCGCACCAGCTGTGACGAAGATGATCGGAATGTGCCGAGACCGTTCGCTGTTGCGCATGAACTCGGCCAGCTCGAAGCCATCCATGCCCGGCATATGGACATCGAGAAACGCCAGCGCATAGTCCTTGACCAGCAGCAGCTCGAGCGCCTCCTCGCCACTGCGGGCGGTGTCGCAGCTCAGCCCCTCGCGACGCAGCAGCGCGTTCAGGGCGATGAGGTTCTCCTCCAGGTCATCGACCAGCAGAATGCGGACCGGTTCGTTTGCCAAGGTCATCACGCCGCCTCCTTCCGCAGATAATTAACAATTTCGTCGATGCTCAGGCATCGGGCCGCCGGGCACGCCTCGAGCGCGGCTAGCGGCATGGTTGGCATTTCAGCGGTCACCGGGTCCTGGACGATCACCGTGCCACCCGCCGCCCAGATCGCCCGAAGCCCCTCGGCGCCATCATGATTGGCACCGGTCAGGACGATGCCGGTCAGTTCAGGGCCCAAAGCGTCTGCGGCTGTTTCGAACAGGACATCGATCGCGGGGCGCGAGTAGTTGACAGGTTCATCGGAAGTCAAGGCAATCGCCATGTTTTTCTCTAGCAGCAGATGGTAGCCCGGAGGCGCGAAATAGACCGTGCCTTGTTGAAGAGCTTCCTTGTCCTCCGCCTCTTTAATCTCGAGCAGACATCGGAGCCGCAGCAACTCGATGAGCGGGTTGTCATTGCGCTGCGGCACATGAAGGACAATCAGGATCGGGTGCGCGAAATGCGGTGGCAAGGCCGTCAGAATCCAGGACAGAGCCTGGACTCCACCTGCCGACGCGCCGATGACGATAGCTCTGGTCATGAACCGGCCCGCTGATAGATCTTTTCTTCCCGCGCAAACGCGCCAAATGCAGCGGCATGCGCGGAAAAACGCAGGCTCTCCTTCGAGCCGAGGCCCAGAAAACCTCTGCGCGCGAGCGAATCCCGGAACAACCCGACCGCGCGGTCCTGCAGCTCGCGGTCGAAATAGATCAACACGTTGCGGCAGGAGATGAGGTGCATCTCGCCGAACGCGGCATCGGTGACCAAGCTGTGATCCGAAAACACCGCTTGGCTGCACAGCGTTTTGTCGAACACCGCACGGCCATAGTTAGCGGTGTAATAGTCGGACAGCGATGAGCGTCCGCCCGATTGCTGGTGATTTTCGGTGAACAGCCGGATTCGGTCGAGCGGATACACGCCGGCTTGCGCGGCATTGAGCGCGGTCGGGTTAATGTCGGTGGCATAAAAGAGGGTTTTCTTGGCCAGTCCCTCTTCATGGAACAGGATGGCGAGCGAATAGAGTTCCTCGCCATTGCTGCACCCGGCCACCCACACCTTGAGCGAAGGATAGGTTCGCAGATGCGGGATGACCTTCTCCCGCAGCGCCCGGAAATAGGATGGATCGCGAAACATCTCGCTGACCTGCACCGTCAGGAAATCGAGCAATCTTGGCAGCAAAGTCGCGTCACGCAGCACTTCCGCCTGGATTGCAGAAATGCTGTCATATCCCAGTTGCGCGCGCGCTTGCACCAGCCGACGCTTTATTGAGGCGCGGGCATAGTGCCGGAAGTCATAATGATAATGCTGGTACAGCGCTTCCAGCAACAGCTGGATTTCGATGTCCTCGATTGAGCTGGTCACTAGCGCGGCATCCATACCCGCACCAGCGAGAGCAGTTTGTCGACATCGATAGGCTTGGCCATATAATCGTTGGCACCCGCATCGAGGCAGTTCTGCTGATCGTCCGGCATGGCTTTGGCGGTCAGCATGATGACCGGCAGCTTAGCCCATTTGGGATCGCTTCGCATCTCGCGCACGGCAGTCAGCCCGTCCATTACAGGCATCATTACGTCCATCAGCACGAGGTCGATCGACTGATCGGCCTGATCGTCGCTTGCCTCCAGAATATCAAGCGCCTCCTGGCCATTGCGCGCAATCTTGGCGATCACGCCGCGCGGTTCCAGAACGCTGGTAAGCGAATAAACGTTCCGCACATCATCTTCGACGATGAGCACCCTCCGCCCCTCGAGCGCGGCATCGCGATGCCGGGCCTTTTCAAGCATCCGGCGCTGTTCGGGCGGCATTTCGGCGACGACCTGGTGGAGGAACAGCGAGACCTCATCCAGCAGCCGTTCTGGCGACTTGGCGCCCTTGATGATGATCGAGCTGGAATAGCGACGCAGACGCTGCTCCTCCTCGGCCGTCAGATCGCGCCCGGTATAGATGATCACCGGCGGATAGGCGCGGTCGCTGTCTTGACTCAGCTCTTCCAGCAGCGAAAAACCCGACGCATCGGGCAGCGCAAGATCGAGCACCATGCAATCGAAAGACTCGCTTCGCAGCAGCTCCAGACACCTGGCCACCGTGCCCACCCCCACGGTTTCCACATCCTGCGACTTGAGCAGTTCAGATACCGCATCGCGCTGGACTTCGTTGTCCTCCACGATCAGCACACGCCGCATTGAGGATGCGAGCTTCTGCTGCAGCCCGGCCAGCACTTGGGCCAGCCGTTCCCGCTGGACCGGCTTTTCCAGATAGCCGATGGCTCCCAGCGCCAGCGCGGTCTGGCTCTGGTCGGCGCCGGAGATCACATGGATCGGGATGTGCCGGGTCTCGTTCTGGTGCTTGAGATGATCGAGAACGGTCAGCCCGGACTGGTCGGGCAGACCGATATCGAGCACGATCGCGCTCGGCTTGTAGTCGCGCGCAACGTCGATGGCCTCCTGCGCGGTTCCGGCGACGATGCACTGGAAGCCCAGATCGTGCGACAGGTCGCACACGATCGAGGCGAAGGTCGCATCGTCTTCGATCACCAGCAGCAGCCGCTTGCCGGTTTCGAGCACGTTGCGGTCGTCCTCAACCCCGGAAGGGCGAGGTTTGGCCGCCGCACGGCGCTTGACAGGCTGTGGGTTGGCCAACGTCGGCTGCGGCGCGGCGCGCGTTTGCTCGCGCACGGGAACCTTGGAAGGATCATAGGTCGCGGGGATGGTCAGCATGAACCGGCTGCCCACGCCGACCTTGCTTTCCACCGTGATCGCGCCGCCAAGTAGCCGGGCAAGTTCGCGCGAGATCGACAGGCCCAGACCCGTCCCGCCATAGCGCCGACTGATCGAGCCATCGGCCTGTTGGAACGCGTCGAAAATGCTGTCCTGCTGCTCCTGAGTAATGCCGATGCCCGTATCCGCGACCGTCAGCGTCACGCTGTTGTCGGCCGCCGACGCTATGGTCAGGCACACGCTGCCACGCTCTGTGAACTTGAGCGCATTCGACATCAGGTTCTTGAGAATCTGTTCCAGGCGCATGCGATCGGTGAGGAATGTGCGCGGGCAATCGTCGGAGAGCTCCAACGACAATGTCAGCCTCCGCTCGTCTGCGATGGGCTGGAAGACCTTCTGCAGATCGTTCAGCAGCCGGTCCACCGGCACCGCCGCCGGCTGGATTTCGATGTGCCCCGCCTCGATCTTGGAGAGATCGAGAATGTCGTTGATCAGGTTGAGAAGGTCGTTGCCCGACGACTGGATCGTCTGCGCGAACCGCACCTGCTCCGGCGATAGATTGCCATCGACATTGTCGCCGAGCAGCTTCGACAGGATCAGCAGCGAGTTGAGCGGAGTGCGAAGTTCGTGGCTCATGTTCGCGAGGAAATCGGTCTTGTACTGGCTGGCTTGTTCCAGTTCGCGCGCCTTGAGCTGCAAAGTGGCGCTGGCGCGTTCGAGCTCGTCACGCTGGGTTTCGAGCGTCTGCGCCTGTTCCTCAAGCTGGCTGTTGGTCTGCTCGAGCTCGACCTGCTGAAGCTCGAGCCGCGCCTGCGATTCGCGCAGCGCTGTCCCCTGTTCTTCGAGTTCCTCGTTGGACACCCGCAACTCTTCCGATTGCGCTTGCAGTTCACTGGCCTGATGCTGGGTCTCCTCGAGGGCATCCTGCAGGCGTTCGCGAAACCGCGCCGAGCGCAATGCAATGCCGATGGTGCCGGATGCCTCGTCGAGCAGTTTGAGTACCACAGGGTCCACAGGCTCGAAAAACCCGAGTTCGATTACCGCATTTACCACATCGTCTGCCTTGGCCGGCGCGATGACGAGATGCCGCGGCGCGGAGCGTCCGAGCGACGATCCGACCGTAAGATAGCCCGGCGGAACATCGTTAAGAACCATGATCTTGCCATCGACCGCGACGTGGCCCATCAGTCCCTCGTTTAGCGCGAATTTATCGGGGACATCGGCATCGCTGGGCACGCCGAGCATGTTGGCGCGCCGGAAGCTACCGCCTTCTCCCTTAAATAGCGCGCCAACAGGGCTACCAGTCCGCTCGTGCATGAACCCAAGGATGGCTGCGGCGAGCTCCGAAATGCTCTTGTCGCCCATCATCGCCTTGGCCAGATCGGCCTGCGCGCCCTGAAGCCACTGCTGGCGTTCGCGGCTGCGCGCATTGCGCATGAACAGGATGAAAATGGCGATCGTCAGTCCTATACCGGTGAGGCTGGTTATGACGGAACTGACAATCGCCGCCTGAGAGGCGGCTGCCATCGCAACGAGACGGGTTTCACGAATCCGCTGCTCTTCGCGCGTCATTCGCGCGATCTGTTCGCGAATATCATCCATGACATTCTTGCCACGATCGGTGTTCAACGCGGCTACCGCAGCCTCGACACCGCCGACCCGACGCACCTTGATGACATCACTCATGATCCGCATTCTGGCCATGACCCTGTTTTCCAGGGAGACGAAGGTTTCCTTCTGGACGGGGTTGGCGCGCGTCAGGCCATTAAGCTTGCGCAATTCGTCATCGGCGCGTGCGATTCCCTCGGCATAAGGGTCGAGATATGTGTCCCGCCCCGTCAGCAAATATCCGCGCTGCCCGGTCTCGGCATCGAGCATGGCAGACAGCACATCGTCAAGCGTGGTGAGAACGCCATGGGTGCGCCGGATCTCGCGTTCGCTGGCGCGCACATTCGCGATGTTGAGATAGGCAAGGGCCGCACTTATCACGAAGAAGGCGACGCCAATGACCAGTCCCACGACCGCCCATCTGCTCGCAAAGCTATGTGCATGCGACGTAACGCTCGCTTTTTTCACTCTGTCTCTTCTCGCAACTCTCGGGGCCGCCCTGCTTAGCCAAGAGTGGCGATGATGCACAAGGCTGCAACTCCTCGTGTCTCCATCGGACTGTGTGCGTGCAATGGCCAAACCGCGCCCGGCGACACACTATGCCTGCAACTTTCTGTCAGCCAACGCCCCCCTTTTCGTTGAACGCATGCTATTGGCGCGTTGCCCGGAATAGGGCGCCTTGCCGACCCTCCGCTTCGAGCCGTCCAGTCGGCAGCTAGTGGTAGGAGTGGACGTTCATTTTGGCGGATCCGGACAACTGGCCTGGTCGGCAGCCGCCGACAAATTGCCTATCCCGGGCATAGGTGACCGGCCCCCACTGAGTGGTCCGTGCTGATTGTTAGTGCATTATCGCCTCCGTTGCCATTGCCGCCTGGAGGTGGAGCGAAGCGGAACCGGAGGGCGGTAATGGCGGAGAAGCCGTTTCCGGAGCCGGCGGTCGGT
>NZ_BSEF01000023.1:0-43202 GCF_027925545.1 Sphingobium sp. BS19 | reverse complement strand
GGCGTAGCTCTCCACGGCAAACATCCCCGGCCACCCCCCTTAAAAGGAGCAACCTATCCAATGGCTGGTTTTTAAACCGCCACGCTCAGCAAATCGCTGGCGTTCCATTGGCCTGGTTTGTCACCGCCCTCTACAATATCGTTATCACCGATGAAACCGGCGAGCATGCCGGCTCTGCCCGTCTGCTCCAGACCGACCGGCCGCACATCCTCGATACCATCTTCCCCAACCTGTGCGATGGCGTACCGCCCACCGGCCCGACAGTTCGCGAAATAACCCGCTTCTGCCTGGCGCGCCGCCTGAAGGCTCGCGAGCGGCTCGCCACGCGCAATCGCCTCGTCTCTGCCTTGGTCGAATACGCCCTCAGCAATGGCATCCTGACCTATACCGGCGTTGCCGAATGGGCATGGTTCCAACAGATCCTCGCGTTCGGATGGGAATGCCTTCCGCTGGGATTGCCGGACAACAACGATCCCCGCGGCCTATCGGCCATGCAGATCAATATTGGCCCGGATACCCCCAACCTCCTGCGTCAATCCGGCATCTTCGCGCAGATCCATCTGATGGATCTTGATTGCGCCGCAGCATGAAATTCGGGAGACATCGCATGGCTACCAAGCCGCTACCTGTAGACGAGATCGAGGCCCACGGGTCAATTTACGAAACACTGATGCGCGAAGGCTTCTGCGTGCTTCAAGACATCATGCCCCCCGCTATTGTCCAGTTGCTGGCGAGAGATATGGCTCCGCACTTCGAGGCAACGCCATTTTGCGAAGGCGGTTTCTACGGCAGCCGCACCAAGAGGTTCGGCAGTCTGCTCAAACGTTCGAACCATGCGTCGGCGTTCATCCAGCATCCCCAGATCATGGCGATCGCGCAAACTGTGCTCGGTCCGTGGTGCGACACGATCCAGCTCAATCTCGCTCAAGCTCTCGAGCTGCATCCCGGCGCACTGCCGCAATTTCCCCACCGCGATCAGGATATGTGGCGGGGCCAAACTGGCGAGGTTGAATATCTCCTCAACGTCATGTGGCCGTTCACCGAATATCGGCATGACAATGGCACGACCCTGATCTGGCCGCGCAGCCACGCCGCAAATGCGCTTACACCTGAACCTCCCGAGGATCCGGTGGCCGTGGAATGCAGTCCAGGATCTGCGATCATCTTCCTAGGCTCGACCCTTCATGGTGCTGGCGGCAACCAATCATCGGGTGTGCGTCAAGGCATGATCGTGAGCTATTGCCTCGGATGGCTGAAACCATATGAAAATCAGTGGTTGGTCTATCCACCCGAGGTAGCACGGACGTTCTCGCCAGATTTGGCAGCTTTGGTCGGATACCAGCAACACCGGCCCAATTTGGGGAACTACGAAGGGCGATGCCCATCTCTTCTGCTCGGCGAGAAACGCTCCGAGCATCTCGGCGCGATCGATGCCTTACGTCCAGATCAAACGGCAGCACTTGAGGAATTCCTTGAAGGGCAACGCCAGGTCCGCGCCGCATCGAGCCAAAACTGATTCCAGCGTGCTCCCCCCTTGTGGGGGGATTGCCCGAAAACGCCGGGCCGGGTTCAAAAGAGAGGTGATTTTCAACGGAAAGTGGTCGGCGCATTTTTAATGCAGCGGCGCTGAAAAGCGGAGAAATCAGATGCAGCGCCTGCGCCTTGCCCTTGCCGTTCCGATCGTGGCGGTGTCCGCCCAGGCGGCTCCTGCGTCCGCCAACGATCTGGGCTGCCAGGTTTTGCTTTGCCTCTCGAACCCGGGCGGTGCGACCCAGTACCCCGCCTGCGTACCGCCTATGGTGAAGCTCTGGGAGCGTCTGGCATTTGGCGGTTCATTCCCCGGCTGCTCCGGTGGCGGCGTTGCGAAGACCAAGGTCTATGATCGCGATTCCGCTTCGCGGCGCCGGGTGGTGATGACGTTCACCGACGGGCGGCAGCAATCCTATTCTCTCGCGAATATTGAAAGCTTGCCAGCGTCTCCCGACGAACCCGGGACCACACCACAGTGATCCTCGAGCTCGGAACCGTGGTCGGACTGGCGCAGCAATGCGCACCATCGGTTGCGGTCGAAACGCTTGTGTCGGTCGTCCACACCGAGAGTCATTTCAACCCCTACGCCATCGGCGTGAATGCGAAGGGTGTTGCCGCACCCAATCCCAGCGATCGGGTGTCGGCCGCCGCAGTTGCTCGATCGCTGATCGCCCGCGGCTACAACATCGATCTGGGTCTGGGGCAAATCAACAGTGCAAATCTCAGGTGGCTTGGCCTGTCGGTCGAGGACGCCTTCGAGCCCTGCCGCAATCTCGCCGCAGCCGCGCGCGTGCTGGCTTCCAACTATCTTCGCGTCGCGCGCTCCAGCCCTTCTACAGAGGTCGCCATCGCGACCGCCATGTCGATGTACAACACGGGTAGTCGTTCGCGCGGGTTCGGAAACGGCTATGTCGGCCGTGTCTACGCGTCGTCGAGTGTCGTCGTGCCGGCGATCAGGCGTGGAGCGGCCCCAGAACCCGCCGCTTCGCCAGCTTCCGTGACGCCTGAACCCAAATTTACACAGCCGCCAGCGGGCGTCCGCTCGCCGCGCGTCCAAAGCGGATGGGACACCACTGCGGGCGCGCAGACGGCATCATTGATGGTCTTTGGGGGAGCATCCAACAGTTCACCGAAAGGACAAGCCGAATGACTGCCTTAGCGACCAATTCCAAGATATGGTTGACGCCGCGGCGGCGCACTTTCGCGCAATATCTGGCGCTGTTTATCGCGGTCATTGCGGTGTCGCTCCTGCTCACCGATCCGGCCCATGCCCAAGCGGCCGACGGCGTCACGTCGATGGCCGAGAATATCAAGACCTGGCTGACCGGTACGTTTGCGAAAACGATCGCGGTGATCGCGGTCGTCATCGTGGGTTTCATGTTCTTCACCGGGCGGGCAAGCTTGGGGCTCCTGGTCACCGTCATCGTCGGCATCTTCATCGTGTTCAGCGCGCAGTGGATCGTCGATACCATCACTGGCGGCGCGTGAGTGCGCTGTGATGGACGATGAAAAACTCAGGGAAGAAACGCTCTTCCTGGCCGTGACCCGGCCGACGATGTGGTTGGGCGTTCCGATCGAAGCATCGCTGCCGATCGCGCTGGCGGCGTGCCTGACGCTCATCGTCACCGGCAACCCGCTTTACGCTTTTGCGCTAGCCGGGGCCTCTCTGGCCATAGCCCGGCTGATCGTGCGGCACGACGCAAACGCCTTCCGCCTCTTGTGGCTCTGGACAACGACAAAGGCACGATGCCGTAACCGGGGATGGTGGGGCGGTAGCTCTTACTCGCCCCTGCCGATCGATGGGGCGAAACGTCGGGGCTTTGCGCATGGCTAGCCGGGCCAACTCGTTGGGCAGCGCTGCCGCCCGGACGCCGTGGCGGATCCTCAGACAAGAGGCCGACCCCGCGCGCTATCTCCCCTATGCGCGTCATATCGACGACAACATCATTGCGCTCGACGGGCGCGACCTCATGATGATGTTCAAGCTCGATGGCCTCGCATTCGAGACGGCCGACCCAATCCATCTCAACGACTGGCACGAAAAGCTCAACGGCACGTTGCGCAATATCGCCGACGACCGTCTGGCGATCTGGACCCATATCGTCCGCCGGCCGATCACGGACTATCCCGAAGGCGAGTTTCGCTCGGCCTTCGCGGCCGATCTCGATGCAAAATACCGTGCGCGGGTGACCGCCAAGCGCATGTTCGTGAACGAGCTCTACCTGACCCTCATCATGCGGCCGTCGGTCGGATCGGCTGATCGTACCGGCATGCTGCTTCGACGCCTGGCATCGGCACGCAAGGAGGGGACCGAAGTCGACGAGGACGAGCTTGCGCGCTTTGAGGATAAAGCGCGTGACATCGAGAAGCTCCTCGCACGCTGCCGGCCCCAACGCCTCCACTTGTACGAGCATAATGGTCTGATGTTCTCTCAGCCGCTCGAGGTGCTCGAACTGGTGATGATGGGCCGCGCCGGCAGGGTGCCGCTGGTCCGCGGCCACCTCGGTTCCGCCATTTATGGCGAACGGGTGATCTTCGGCCGCGAGACGGTCGAGGTACGGGCGCATGATGTGAGCCGGTTCGTCGGCCTTTTCGGCATCCGCGAATATCCGGCCATGACCAGGTCAGGTCAGATGAACGCGCTCCTCAGCCAAGATTTTGCGTTCGTCGTGACGCAGTCCTTCGCGTTCATGGGCAAGGCTCGGGCCTCGGAGCGGTTGCGCCGGCGCCAGAACCAGATGGCCTCGACGGAGGACGCCGCCGCAAGCCAGGCGCTCGAACTGCCCGACGCGGCCGACGATCTGCAGAGCAATCGCTTTGTCCTGGGCGAACATCATTTCTCGCTTGCGGTTTTCGGTGAAAACCAGAAACGACTGGCCGAAAATCTCTCGACCGCAAGGGCCGCGCTCGCTGACGCGGGTCTGATGGCCGCTCGGGAGGGTCCGGCGCTGGAGGCCGCCTTCTGGTCGCAGCTTCCGGGCAATTTCGCGTGGCGTGCGCGGCCAGCGGCGATCACGTCGCGCAATTTTGCCGCGCTCTCGCCGTTCCACACCTTCCCCGCAGGCAAGCCCGATGGCAATCATTGGGGCGCCGCGATCGCGCTGATGAAGACTGCGGCCCAGTCGCCCTTCTATTTCAACTTTCATGTGAACGATCTTGGCCACACGCTGATCATCGGCCCGTCGGGCGGCGGCAAGACCGTCGTCCAGAATTTCCTGATGGCGCAGCTCGAGAAAACCGGCGCGCAGCAGATCTTCATCGACAAGGACCGAGGGGCCGAGATCTATGTGCGGTCATCCGGCGGCACCTATCTGGCGCTGCGCAATGGGGTGCCGACCGGGTTTGCGCCCCTGCGTGCGCTTGAGCAGACCCCGGGCAACATCGTCTTCCTCGGCAGGCTGATCCGTCATTTGGTGACCCCCTCTGGCACCCAGCTCGGCGTTACGCAGGAACGGATGATCGACGAGGGCATCCTCTCGATCGGACGCCTTCCCCCGGAGGAGCGATCCATCCTCGCGCTTCGTCAATTGCTCGGACAGCGCGATCCGGAAGGGATAGGCGCGCGGCTTGAGAAATGGTCGCGCGGCGGTGCTCTCGGCTGGGTTTTCGACAATGACCGGGATGAGTTGACCCTCGAGGCCCGGTTCATCGGTTTCGACATGACGGATTTCCTCGACAATCCCGAGATCCGCACGCCGCTGATGATGTACATGTTCCACCGGATCGATGCCCTGCTCGATGGCCGTCGCCTCGTGATCGACATCGACGAGTTCTGGAAGGCGCTGGGCGATGATGCCTTCCGCGCCTTCGCGCAGGACGGCCTGAAGACCTACCGGAAGCAGAATGCCTTTCTGGTGTTCGGGACGCAAAGCCCGGCTGACGCTCTGCGATCGGACATCTCGCATAGCATCATGGAGCAGGTCGCCACCAAGATCCTCTTGCCCAACCCTCACGGCCGCGAGGTCGATTATATCGATGGACTTGGCCTCACGCGTGCCGAGTTCAAGCTCATCAGAAACGATCTGATCCCCGAAAGTCGGCGATTTCTCGTCAAGCAGGGTCACGATTCCATCGTGGTGGAACTTGATCTCGGCGGCCTGTCCGACGAGCTGGCCGTCCTCTCGGGCACCACCGAAACCGTCGGAATCCTCGATCAGGTTCGCCGCGAACATGGCGACGATCCCAGCCACTGGCTGCCCGTCTTTCACGAGCGCCGCCGTGCCACCACCAGAAGGAAAGGATAAGGTCATGAAAGCATTCCGAGCGCTCGCGATTGTTAGCGGATTGGCGATTTCCGTGCCGGCGTTCGCGCAGGGCATCCCGGTCTATGATTCCAGCACGTTTCTGCAGACCCTCTCGACGGTGAAGAACACCCTATCGATGATCGAACAGGGGAAGCAGCAAATTTCCCAAGCCACCGACATGTTCAACAGCGTCAACAAGCTGACGAACGTCAATCAGATTGCCTCTTCCCTGAACACCGACGCCGTTCGCCACCTCTTGCCGAGCGAGGCACGGGACATTCAGCGCCTCATGTCCTCTAACACGACGGGGCTCGGCAGCCTTGGCACGGCCGCAGACCGGATCCGCAGCAGCAACCGTGTCGAGCTTCCCGCGCTTCGCCCGGACGCTACCGCTTTCGAGCGCTCGAATCGCGATGCCATTTCTCGCAATGGCGACATGGCGGCGCGCGACGCGGCCATTGCCGAGGCAGCATATGGCGTCACCGCCCAGAGAACGACGGGTCTCGAGGAACTGCGTTCGTCGCTGGACACCGCGTCGGACGCGAAGGACGTGATGGATATCCAAGCCCGCGTTGGCGTGGAAAATGCACATATCCAGAACGATGCGGTTCAGCTTCAGGCGCTTCAGATGCGGCAGACCGCCGAGGCGAGACTGCGTTCGCAGCGAGATGACGAGACCGGCCTCGCCAAGCTTCAGCAGAGCCTGAGTAGCCGGCCGTGAAGGGGATCGCCGCGGCCCTCCCAGTTCTCGCGGCCACGTTCCTGAGTGGTTGCGGGCAGCCGATCGGCAAGGCGGACCTGAAGTCCGATCCCAAGTTACGCGCTGAGATCCTCGCCGCGTGCGCCAACGGCACCCACACCGATGCCCAGGAATGCAGCAACGCAAAGGACGTCGAGAACGCCGACAAGCTCGAGCGTTCGCTGGATCACAAATAGGCGGGGAATTGGCCATGGCGTCCACACTCTTCGCGGATATCTACACCAACATCGACGGGAAGCTCGATCTCTTCCTGAACGAGCGTCTCAACAACGTCATTGATGTCGTGCGGGGACCGCTGGCGCTTGGCTTGGTCATCTACATCGCGCTGTTCGGCTATATGGTGATGCGCGGTATCGTCAGCGAGCCTTGGGGCGAGCTGGTGTACCGGATGGTGAAGCTCTGCCTCCTCTATGTTGCAGCCACAACCGTCGCCTACTCCGAGTGGATCACGAATCCGCTCTTTCATGGGATGCCGGACGCCATCTCACAGGCGCTGGCAGGCAAGACCATCACTAGCGTCGGTTCGGTGTTCGACGATTATTTTGGTCAGGTCAATTCCCTCGTTTTGATCATCCGAACCGAAGCCGCGACCTATCTCGACATTAATCCGTGGAAGCTCGTTCTGCTCACGCTGGCGGTGGCGATTTACGGATTGGCGGGCCTCTCCGCAGCAATCGGATTTGCGATAACCGTGTTCGCGAAGGTGGCGCTCGCCGTCGTGATCGCGCTTGGTCCGATCTTCATAGCGTTATCGCTCTTCGAAACCACGCGTCGCTTCTTCTACGGATGGCTCGGGCAGGTATTCAACTACATCGTCCTAATGGCGGTGATCATCGCCATCACGGCTCTGATCACCGATCTTGGTGCCACCGCGCTGACTGCGGCCGAAGGCACGCCGGACGTGACGATCGGCGCTGTCTTGTTTGCGGTCTACATCTTCCTTGGGACGATATTCTTCTTTCAGGCCCCGTCGATCGCGACCGGCATTGCGGGGGGCGCTGCGGCCGGCGTCGGCGCTTTTGCCGGCTCGGCCTGGGGGACCATGGCGGCACCGTTCCAGCAACGCCGCAGCGCTCGCAACAGTCGCAATCTCGAACGTGCCGCCCAGCGCGGTGGTTCGGTGAGCCGCGCATGAGGAAGGAAGACCCTTTGACGAGACCAACCACGATAGTCCGCGCGCTCCGGCGATCAGCCGTCGTCATCGCACTGATCCCGTCACTCGCCCAAGGGGCATCGGGGCCAAAGAAACTACTCGTCTGCAACGGCAAACATCTGCGCGAGGTGAACATCTACGGGAGCGTGCTGCCGGGTTCGCCGCTCCCGGCAATCGTGGCACCCCCTGCCCCGCCGCCCGTGCCGCAGATCAAACAGCCAGTTGATGCCGGCACTCCGCCCCCGCCTGTTCCCGCCCCGCTTCCCGAGAAGACGTCCGCGCGCGCGACCCCCGGCACCTTTGGGAGTTGCTGATCATGCGGAACCAGACCGAAGGCGTGCCGGCAAAAGACGCTGAACTCTATTTCGGGCATGCCCGATCCTGGGATCAGGACCGTCAGCGCAAATCGTTACGATCCGAACGCATCGCCTGGGTCGTGGCCGGCCTGGGGCTGCTTGCCGCGACCGCGGAGGGCTTCGCACTCGCGGGCCTGGCCCCGCTGAAGACGGTCATGCCGTACATTATTCGCGTCAATCAGACGACAGGCGCGGTCGATGTGCAGACCACCCTCACCCAGAAACCGATGCGCTATGACGAGGCGGTCACGAAATTCTTCCTCGCGCAATATGTTCGGACGCGGGAAAGCTGGTTGCCCGCGGCGGCTGAGGAGAATTTCCGGGCGGTCACCATCTTGTCCGAACCAGGCGAGCAGCAGCGCTGGGGCCGATTTTTCAGCTCGAACAACGCCGCGAGCCCACAGGTCGTCTGGGGCAAGGGCGCGGTCGTCCAGGCCCGCGTCCGCAACATCGCCTTCATCAACGATCGTGTTGCCAACGTCCGCTTCACGCGGACGGTGCAGACCGACACCGATACGCAGAGCAGCGACTGGATCGCGACCGTCACCTTCCGGTACACGAATGCGCCGATGGCGGAGGGCGACCGCTATCGCAATCCATTGGGCTTCCAGGTCGAGAATTACCGCGCGGACCCAGAGGTGGTACGATGAAGCGCCTTCTCTCCATCGCGAGCCTTCTCGCCATAATAGCGACACCCGCCGTCGCGGAGGACACCCCGCGCGGTGGGCTGGCGGATCCACGCGTGAAGTTCGTCGAATATCAGGAGACCCAGGTCTACCGGATCGTCGGCACATTTCGAACGGCGACCCAGGTGGTGCTCGGCGCCGATGAGACGATCGAACACGTCGCGCTCGGCGACACCGTCTCATGGGAGGTGGCGGTTGCCGGTCATATCCTGTTTCTGAAACCCCGCGAGCGGGCGGGACCGACCAACCTCATCGTCACGACCAATCGCGGAGGCGAGCTGCGCAACTACGCCTTCGAGCTGACCGCGCGCCGGGGACCAATCGGCAGCGGGAGCCGTGACACATTCTTCCAGGTTCGGTTTCGCTATCCGCGCGATGAAGCCGATCGTGCCGCTCGCATGCGCGCCACCCAAGAGGCGCAACGCGTCGCCGCGCTGCAGGCGAGCGCCGTTCGGGGAGCCCTTGACCACGGCGTCATCGATGGACCGCGCAATCTGAACTACAAAGTCCAGGGTGCGAGCGATCTTCAGCCGTCGGAGATCTCCGACAACGGCCAGTTCACGGTCCTACGTTTCCCCGGCAACCATGAAATCCCGGCGATCTATCTCGTGCGACCAGACGGCTCGGAGTCCTTGGTCCCCTTCGACGTCCGCGACGAGTTTGTGGTCGTCCACGCCGTGGCGGCTCAACTGCGCCTGCGCCGGAACCGGGAGGTGCTGTGCATCTATAATCTCGCGCCGACACCTTATGGCGTCGATCACGGCACCAATACCGCATCGCCGCATGTCGAGCGCACCATACAGGACCCGAAGGAGTGAGTGCGATGGACGAGATTGCGGCCGAGGCCCCTCGTCGCCCGCAGGGCGATCCAACACCTGAACGCGACGAAATCATCCGCGAACGCGGTATCGATCCGATCGGGGGGATGACGCCGGCAAAGCGGAATACCGCCCTGATCTTCGCCGGGACGGCGATGGTGCTTGGCATTTTGTGGGTGAATTCGGGACCGAGCAAAACGGGCTCGAGTTTGATGGGAAAGCCCGAGGCAATGGCCAAACGACCGGATCTCGCGGCGCGCGAAACGGTCGCATATGATGCTGTCGCAGCGAAACCCAAGCCGCTCGGCGCCGTGGGTGCCGATCCCAACGCGCCTGTCCTCAATCCTCCACCGACCGTTGGCCCCGATGGACAGATCGTGCCGGCACTACAACCCGGAGCGCAGCCAACGGCACCGCAGAACACGCGTCAGAACCTGGCCGATCAGTCACGTCGTTCGACCTTGATCGCCTATGGTGGCCACGACGCGCTCCAAGCTCCAGCGGGTTCTAACGGGGCTGGCTCCGACACCGGCAATGCGGGCATAGCTGGCGACGGCTCGACCGATCCGGCCGCCCGCAGCGCGCCCAATGCGCTCGATGCGCTTCGTCAGAGTTCGGCCGTTGGCGAGGCACGCGCCTCGATGCTGCCCAATCGCAACTATCTCGTCACAGCCGGCACGCTGATCCCCTGCATTCTGCAGACCGCCATGAATTCGGCGCAGCCTGGTTACACGTCGTGCCTGATCCCGCGCGACGTCTATTCGGAGAATGGCCGCGTCGTGCTGATGGAGAAAGGCACCAAAGTCCTTGGCGAATATCATGGCGGCATCCAGCAAGGGCAGAACCGCCTGTTCGTGTTGTGGACGCGCGCCGTCACGCCGCAGGGTGTGCGCATCGATCTGGCTTCGCCGGGGTCGGACGCCCTCGGCCGCGCAGGCATCGCCGGGTCCGTGGACACCTTCTTCTGGGCGCGCTTCGGTAGCGCACTGCTGCTCTCGCTGGTCGACGACGCCGCCTATATCGCCGGACAATCCGTTTCCGGCGGGAGCAATAATTTCAACAACACCACGCGCACGCCGAGCGAGGGGGCAAGCATCGCGCTCCAGAACAGCATCAACATCCGTCCGGTCCTGAAGAAGAACCAGGGCGAGGAGGTCGGCATCTTCGTCGCCAAGGACTTCAACTTCGCCGACGTCTACAACCTAGAATTGCGGCGCTGAGGATGAGCGATACCGCTGTCCTGCGCCATTATCTCGCGCCGATCTTGCCGCTGCTGGAGCCGGTCGAGGTGACGGAGCTTGTCATCAACAAGCCCGGCGAGGTCGGCATTGAGGACCATCTGGGCTGGCATTGGCACAATGTCGCCGAGCTCGATAGCGAATGGCTCGCGACGCTTGCGGTCGCAGCGGCAAGCTTCACCCGGCAGGACGTGAATGCGGAGACGCCGATCTGCTCGACCATCTTGCCAGGAGGCGAGCGCTGCCAGATCGTAATTCCCTCGGTGACGCCAACGGGCGCGCCGTCCTTCACCGTCCGCAAGCCTTCGCGCGTAACCCTCGCGATCGACCAGCTCGCAGATTCGGGGCTGTTCACGAGCACGCGCGCCGCTGCGCAAGGCCTTGGCGAAGTCGATGCGCAGCTGATCGCGCAGCGCGATGTCGGCGATTGGCCAGCTTTCTTTCGAACGGCCGTTGCCGCCCGCAAGAACATCCTGGTGAGCGGCGCGACCGGATCGGGCAAAACCACGTTCGCCAAGGCGCTGATCCAGTTGATCCCGCCCGACGAGCGGCTGCTCACGATCGAGGATACGCGCGAGCTCGTGGTCGAGCATCGCAATGTCGTGCATATGGTCTATTCGAGCGAGCGACAGGGGCTGGCGAAAGTCGGCCCCAAGCAACTGCTCGAAAGTGCGCTGCGCATGCGGCCCGATCGCATCCTCCTGCAGGAGCTGCGCGACGGCACTGCCTTCTTTTATCTGCGCAACGTCAACTCGGGTCATCCAGGTTCGATCACGACCGTCCATGCCGGCTCGGCGATGGGCGCATTCGAGCAGCTTACCTTACTGGTGAAGGAATCCGAGGGCGGACGCGATCTGGCCCGCGACGATATCCGTGGGCTCTTGCACATGCTCGTGGATGTCGTCGTCCAGACCCGCAAGCGCGCCGGAAAATTCGAAGTCGAGGAGGTGTATTTTGATCCGGCTGTCGGACGCACGACCGCTCACTAGGGTCGCCATCGTCGCGGGGATGCTCGCGGCAACCTTTTTGGCATGCGCCATGTGCGCGGTGCTGGTCGCGCTGGTCGGCCTGAACCAGATCGGCCCGCGCATGCAGGTCTCGGCGATACCCGAATGGCTTTGGTACTATCGCGGCGATCCGCTCCTGCATTTGTGGCTGGAGCGAGGCGCTCTGGTCAGCGGCGCCATCGCTTTCGTCACCCTGCTCATCATCCTGAAACGGGGGCGCACGCTCCATGGCGAGGCACGGTTCGCGCGTGAAAGCGAAATCCGGCGCGAACATCTGCGCAGCAACCGTGGCATCATCGTCGGGCAGAAAGGCGGCCGTTATCTCGTTTTCGGCGGCACCGAGCATGTCCTGCTCGAGGCGCCTACGCGCGCTGGCAAGGGCGTCGGCGTGGTGATCCCCAATCTCCTGAGTTGGTCAGACTCGGTGGTGGTACTCGACGTTAAGCGCGAGAATTGGGACATCACCGCAGGTTTTCGCGCAGGGCATGGCCAGGCAGTCTATCTGTTCGACCCGCTCGATCCCGAAGGGCGAAGCGCCCGCTACAATCCCTTGAGCTTCATCGACCGGCTCGACGACACCGATGTGATCAATGAACTCCAGAAGATCGGCGGCATGCTGTTTCCGGCCCCAGAAAAGGCTGATCCGTTCTGGGCGGAAGCCGCGCGGGCCGCTTTTGTCGGCGTCGGCGCGCTCGTCGCAGCCAATCCCGCCCTCCCCTTCACGATTGGCGAAATCTATCGGCGACTGACGACGGGCGACCCCAAGGTCGAACTGCCGAAAGTCGTCGAAGAGGCCCAGCGCCGCGGCCAGCGGCTGAGCCAGGCCTGCGTGTCGGCGCTGAGCGACTTCACCTCCGCGTCGGACAACACCTTCTCCGGTATCAAACAGACGATCACATCGAAGCTCAATCTGTGGCTCAATCCCTATGTCGACGCCGCGACGTCGGAGACCGATTTCGATCTGCGTCAGGTCCGGCGCGAGCGGATATCGATCTATCTTGGGGTGTCGCCCGACAATATCGACCGCATTGCTCCGGTTTATAATCTGTTTCTACAGCAGCTGATCGATTTGAATACGCGGGAACTGCCTGAGAATGGCGGCCGCGTCCCGGTGCTCATTCTGCTCGACGAGTTCGCCCGCCTCGGCAAGGCGCCGGTTATCGCGTCAGCGTTTTCCTACGTGGCAGGCTACGGGCTTCGCCTGTTGCCAGTCATCCAGAGCCGATCCCAGCCCCGCGGTATCTATGGCGCTGACGTTACCGACGAGATCATCGCCAATTGCGGACTGGAGATCGTGTTCACGCCCAAGGAGTTGAAGGTCGCCAACGAACTCTCCGAGCGGCTTGGCTATTTCACGATGAACGTCAAATCGAAGAGCCGGACGATTCATGGCCTGCTCGCCAATCGCAGCATATCAGAATCAGACCAGCGCCGTGCGCTGATGATGCCGCAGGAACTGATGCAGATGCCCAAGGGCGACCTTCTGCTGATGCGCGGCGGTATTCCGCCCGTCAGGGGTCGCAAGATCGAGTATTTCCGATCGAAGCGCTTCACGAGCCGGATCAGTGACCCGCCCAAGGTTGCTCCCCGTCCGATCGCGATCACCACAGTATCGTCTGCCGCCAAATTGGCAGGCGAGGCGAGCAGCAGTGATCCTTTGGCGCAGGCTCTTAGCGCGAAGAGAGCTGCTCTGTTGAACGACGGCCAAGCAACCGCGCCGGCAGAGCGGACGGAACCTGTCATGCGCGCGCTCACCGGTGACGAACTCTCGGGCTTTGCCGAAATCACCGATGACATGTTGGTTCTAGGCGACATGGTGGATCTACCACCGCCCGGCGACGAACAGGCCGCTATCGCCTTTGTCACGGCGATGACGGCCCGGGCGGTTCTCGAGCCCGTGGGTGCCGGTGCCCAATCTCCAGAATTTGCGACCGAGAGGCATGACCATGTCAGAGAATGACCGCAAGCAACCCGGTACGGCCCGGACCGTTGCCAACAGTGTTGGGATGGACGCCGCTGCACGGCGCAAGACGCCCGCGCCTAGGGCGGCCGCGCCGGAAAAGTCTGCGCACGGAGGATCAAATGACGGTCCCACTGAAGCACCTGGTCATGCCGGCGCTCTCGGTGCGTCACGAAGGGCGCCCAAGGTGCATTCCCTCGAGGCGGGCGATGTGCCGGATAGCGTGCGGAAGCGCTATTATGCCGACAAGGCGAAATGGTCGGGCGAACCCGCCTTTTTCACGACGGCGCAAGCGAAGGATCCCGCGTTTCGCGATCAGGGCCGGCGTCTGGTCACGGCGACGGAGAGCCAGGAGGTTGTCAAGGATCTGGTGACGATCGCACAACACCGCAATTGGGATCGGATTCACGTCACGGGATCGGAAGAATTTCGGCGATCGGTCTGGATCGAGGCCAGCCAAAAGGGGCTGGAGGTACGTGGCTACAAGCCCAACGATCGCGATCTCCAGGAACTCGACCGGCTGCGCGGGGAGACGAGCCGCAATACGATTGCGCCCATGGCAGCCCGTGACCTCGATGCTGTCCGTGGGTCATCCGGGATGAGCCGACAGAGCGGCGGCAATGGTTTGGAACGGTCGGATCCCCGGCGCGGCGATCGTGGCAACACGCCGAACGATCGCGCGGCGGATAGCCAGATGCGCGTGATGGAAGCGGTGATCCGACGGACGTTGTTCGACAATCCCGAGGCGGTTGCGCGGGTGATGACAGTCGCCCGCGCGCAGCTCGATGCGCATATCGCGGCGGGACGCAATATCCGACCGGCGATGGTCAAGGACGCCTCCCCCAGCGTCAGGCAGGATGTGGTCCGCAGCCGTGACCCAGCTACGCCCCCCATCCCTCGTCCCGGTCGCGAGCCCAAGCCTCAGGAACGCAGCCGCTCTCGGTGATCGGGAATCGGGTCCTTTGGGCCGCAATCGCCACTGCGCAGATGGGTAAGCCGATCGCTCCCGGTTTAAGAACCGCCACCTTTGTTCGGCTTGCCGAACATTTATCGTGATTGATAAGCCATAAGCGGTGCAACTCGAGTATGCCTGATATATACTATGCGCGCGAACCGTCCCGCAAAGCGCAACAGTCTTGCCATATAATATAATTACCGTTATATCGAACCCGCCGGACATCGCTCACAGAGGCTCAAATTGCGCGAAGGATATAATCTCAAGACGCTTGGACCTCGAGCTGCCCAGTTGATCGTCGAACTCAACGAACGCCGTCAGCCGATCTTTTCGCTCGCGGACGTCACCGAGATCACCGGTCTGAGCCCGTCGTCGGCACGCAGCCTCGTTGCAAACACAGAAGCGCGCGGGATCGTCACGCGCCTCAAGCCTGGCCTATACAATCTGGTGCCTTTCGAGCGGGGCCGGGACACCGAGCATGTGAGCGATCCTTACCTCATCGCAAGAACGCTGGTTGGCGACGCGGACTACTTCATCTCCCACGGCAGCGCTCTCGAGCTGCATCGCATGGTCACCCAACCGCAATTGGCTATCGTCGTCTCCTGCGCCAAACGCCTGCGCCCGCAGCACATCCACGGGTATGAGTTCCGCTTCGTCGACGTCAAACCAAAGGATTTCTTCGGCCTGACCGAGATCTGGATCACACCCGAAGAGCAGGTCCGGATCAGCGATCCCGAGCGGACTATCATCGATGGTCTGGACCATCCGCAATATGTCGGTGGCGTCACGGAGGTCGCCAAGGGGCTCTGGATGAAGCGCGATACGCTGCGGGTCGAACTGATGATCGACTACGCGCTTCGCCTCGGCGTTGGCGCGGTGATCCGCCGCCTGGGCTATCTGCTGGAATTGTACGGGCTGGCCGACGCAGCGGCATTGGAGCCGCTGCGCGCGCGGCTGACCCCGACCTATCAGCGTCTCGATCCGTTGTTTCCCAATGAGGGCCGGATGCTGGCCCGATGGCGCATCCGGCTCAACGTCGAGCCCGACGAACTCGATATAATCCGGAGCAGTTGATGATTCCCCAGCGCGATCTCTCCCGTATCGCCAACGGCCTTCTCAAGCCGCGCGGCCGCCGCGTGCCCGAGGCGGTGATCGAACGCGACTATTGCCTGGCTTGGTTCCTGACCGGTCTGGCCCAGCATCCTTTGCGTGAATTTCTCGCCTTTAAGGGCGGGACGGCATTGCGCCGCTGCTGGTTCGAGAATTACCGCTTCTCCGAGGATCTCGATTTTTCGCTGATCAAGCCGATCGAACTGGACGCGATCCTCTCCGGCCTGAATGAGATCTTTGCTATCGTCGAGGCGGCTTCGGGAATCAACATGGCCTATGATCGGCCCGACCGCCATGGCCATCAGAACACCCACACCTTCTATCTGAGCTACAAAGGCCCGCTACCCGCGCGCAGCGACGTGAAAGTCGACATCACGATCAAGGAGGTGTTCTGCTTTCCGCTGGCCGAGCGTCCGATCCTGCGGACATTCGAGGAATTTTCCGACCTGCCGGAGGGCCCCACCATCCTGGCCTACAGCCTGGCGGAGATATTCATCGAGAAGCTGGCGGCGCTATCGGACAAGGCGCGCACCGAGCCGCGTGATCTTTACGACCTTTGGAATCTGCTCGAGGAGCGGGACATCCGACCAGCGGAATATTTCGCCGAATTCACCCAGAAGCTCGCTCTGCGGGAGCGCACACCCAATTGCGTGACCGCCGCGATCGCCGCCAAACAGAAGCGTCTGAGCACCCTCTGGACAGGAAGGTTGCAACAGCAAATGAGCGATCTGCCGCCCTTCGAAGGGGTGTTTCGCGATGTTATGCGCGCGCTGCGCGAAGCCGATCTCCCGGAATAGGATTGAAAGTCCTGCTACCTGCGCCCGTCCCTCGAGATTGTGCACTGGCGATTCTGAATATTGACGTGTGCCCAACGACAACGGACCGATGATGGGACAAACCGGCCGTTCGCGGCGGTTCAGTCTTTCGGCAGCTTCCGACCCAATGCACGAACCCGCTCCGCGGGAGAGTCGCTTGGGGTGACGTAGCGTAGTATTGTTCAGGCTTTGCGAGCGGCGATGTCGCCTTGCGACCGTGGAGTTCCTTCAACGGAAAGGAACTCACCATGGATGCCATCATTTCCCCGAACCCGAAGAATTCTCTGCGCGAGCGTATGTTGCAGGACATGACGATGCGTGGCTTTGGGGAGCACACGCAGAAGGACTATATCCGGCACGTCCGATCATTTGCCGCGTTTCTCGGTCGGCCTCCCGATACGGCTACGATCGAAGACCTCCGGTGCTTTCAGA
Source organism: Sphingobium sp. BS19 (assembly GCF_027925545.1). Classification (NCBI taxonomy): domain Bacteria; kingdom Pseudomonadati; phylum Pseudomonadota; class Alphaproteobacteria; order Sphingomonadales; family Sphingobiaceae; genus Sphingobium; species Sphingobium sp. BS19. The sequence goes on along the minus strand of NZ_BSEF01000023.1, from coordinate 26,138 downwards.
TCGATCAGCATGAGCGCGCTGTTGGTCCAGCAACCATCAATGGGGCCGTATCGGCACTGCGTTTCCTGTTCAGTATCACTCTCAAGCGACCGGAGATGGCGCTGGGGCTTGTCGTCATGCACTACGCGCCCAAGTTGCGGGTGGTTTTGAGCGTCGAGGAGACAGCGCGACTGCTCGAGGCTGCGCCAGGTATCAAATACAAAGCAGCGCTCAGCGTCGCCTATGGCGCGGGCCTGCGCGTCTCGGAAGTTGCCCACCTCAAGGTCGATGACATCGACAGCACCCGGATGGTGATCCGCGTCGAGCAGGGCAAGGGACGCAAGGATCGCAACGCCATGCTTTCACCGCACCTGCTGGATTTGCTTCGTCAATGGTGGCGCGAAGGCAAGCGGCGGGGAGTAATGTTGCCACATGGCTGGCTGTTCCCCGGCCGCAACGGCACGGATCCGGTCTCAGCGCGCCAGTTGCATCGCGTCGTGCAGGAAGCGGCCGAGCGCGCCGAGATCCACAAGCGGGTAAGCCCGCACACATTGCGGCATTCGTTCGCCACTCACCTACTCGAGCAGGGTGTCGATATCCGCGTCATCCAGGTCTTGCTGGGACACGTGAACATCAACACGACCGGCATCTATACTCAGGTTTCGAGTAAGACCATGCGGGCGGTGGCCAGTCCGCTCGACCAGATCGTTGCCGTGATGGAAGGCAGGGGCCCTCCCGGTTGAACCGGTGCGCACCTCACTTGAGGTCGCCGACATCTTCCGTAGCGCCGGGCCAGCGTATCGCGCAGCCCATGCCGGGCATCTCAGTCTCGGCCAGCTCAAGGTCATGACGGCGATCGAGAACTGCCGCACCGCCGCGCTGGGCGGTCACGTCGAGGCCTGCGACGACTGCGGGCACTGGCGGATCGCCTACAACTCCTGCCGCAACCGGCACTGCCCCAAGTGTCAGGGCGCCGCCGCGCGCACATGGCTGGCCGCGCGCGAGGCTGATCTGTTGCCGGTCGGCTACTTCCACGTCGTGTTCACCGTGCCCGCCGAGATCGCTGACATCGCCTGGCAGAACAAGGCGGTGGTCTATGACCTGCTGTTCCGCGCGGCTGCGGACACGATGCTGACCATCGCCGCCGATCCCAGACACCTCGGCGCGCGGGTCGGCATCACTGCCGTACTGCACACCTGGGGATCGGCGCTAACTCACCACCCGCATGTGCACATGATCGTGCCCGGCGGCGGTATCGCGCTGGACGGCACGCGCTGGATATCGTCGCGCCCTGCCTTCCTGTTACCAGTGCGCGTGCTGGGCGCGTTGTTCCGCCGGCTGTTCCTCACACGCCTGCTGGCGTTGTTCGACGCTGGGAAGCTGGCCTTCTTCAACACCTTGGCGAGCCTGGCGACACGCAAGGCCTTCCTGCGGCATCTATCCCCGATCCGGAAGAAGCGCTGGGTGGTCTATGCCAAGCCACCCTTTGCCGGACCGCAGGCAGTGCTGGCCTATCTCTCGCGCTACACCCACCGCGTTGCCATCTCGAACAGGCGCCTCATCGGCTTCGACGAGGCCGGAGTGACATTCCGGTACAAGGATTATCGCCGCGATAGTGCTGAACGCCAGCAGGTCATGACGTTGGCGACCAACGAGTTCATCCGCCGCTTCCTGATCCACGTCCTGCCGCGCGGCTTCCACCGTATCCGGCATTACGGCCTGCTCGCCAGTTCGACGCACAAGGAGGCTATCGCGCTCGCGCGCAGGCTGCTGGGCGTTGCTGCGCCGATCGATGAACCCGAACCCGACGAGCCGCCCGACCATCGCCCGCCATGCCGATGCTGCGGCGGACACATGACCATTATCGAGACCTTCGCCCGCTGGTGCCAACCGCGCGCACCACCAACGCCAGCCTCACACGCCCGGAGACACGCGCCATGATCCGGCATGGCTCGCTCTACATGACGGTCACGCTCATAGCGTCCTGGCCGACGACCGGGCGCATGCCCATCCCGGAATTAAAGCGGGCGCAGGACACGCTGATCCGTAAAACCACCGCTGCTAGCGGCCTACCGCCGCCCGAAATCACGCCGTTCCGCCCGATAGCCGCACCTCCGGCCCGGCAACGTTTACCCGCCAGAACCATCCCAAAGCCTATTTACCCATAGAGCAGCGCCTGGGGCCCGCGGGTTCCTGCACTGGAGGCTTTCGTACGCAAGCGCCCGAAACCCTTCACAAAGGTGGTCATAGGCGAGGCACGTTTCCGATATCGGGAGCGGATATTCTGAATCGGGGTTCTGACACACGCAAACCCTTGGACAACCGTGGGAGGTTCTGTGGTGTGACAACCGACCGATTGTGACACCAGCTTATCGCTTCCTGCCGAACATTGGGATTTTGTATAGTTGCCCCAAGCTGCCGCCAACATGAGGCTGCTAACGTCATGGCATGACGCATATCCGATGCCTTCCAATCGCCACTTTGCCTCTGTTGGCAGTCCTGACGGGCTGCAGCAGTGATCCCGCTCCGCCCCCGGCTCCCCCCGCCAAAGCGGAGGCGGTCGCTCACGAAAGCGATCTGCTGAAGATCACCCTCACGACGCAAGCGCAACAGCGTCTCGGCATCCGAACGGTAAGGATTGGCGATGGTTCGGTCGCGCAAATCCGCGAGACGAGCGGCGAGGTCGTTGTCCCGGCAACCGGCGGGGCGGGTGTGCCAACGGGATCGACGAGCAACCTTGCTCAAATCGGGGTCAGTCAGGTTGCGGCCGAAGGCGAGGTCGCGCGGGCGCAAGCGCAAGTGCGGCTCGCCGTCATCGCCTATAACCGCGCCGACGCCTTGGTGCGCGAAGAAGCGGGCAGCGTGCGAGGACGCGACGAAGCCGCAGCGGCACTTGCCACCGCGCGTGCGGCACTGGATGCGGCACGCGCGCAACGCGCGCTGCTCGGTCCCTCGATCGCGTCGATGAGCAATCTTTCGACGCTGTGGGTGCGGGTGCCGGTGTTCGGCACCGACGTGAGCGCCATCGAACGCGGTCGCACGGCTACGATTCGCCCCCTCGGCGACGATCGCGCCGCTCCGCGCGCTGCGCGCCCGGTCCAAGCCCCGCCCTCGGCCAATGCGGTGACGGGCACCGTCGATCTGTTCTTCGCGCTCGATAATCGCGACCGTGCCTACCGCGTCGGCCAGCGCGTCTCCGTAGCGTTGCCGCTTGGCGGGAAGACGGATGGGCTGTCGGTCCCGACCGCGGCGATCGTCCGCGACATTTATGGCGGCGAATGGGTGTACCGGAAGACTGGACCCGACACCTATGTTCGCCAGCGGATCGAGGTCGCGAGCGTCGCGGATAGCCGTGCGCTGTTGTCGCGCGGCCTGGAGCGCGGTGCCGAAGTCGTGACGGACGGGGCGGCCGAGCTGTTCGGGACCGAGTTCGGGACGCCGCACTGATGCTTGCCTGGCTGGTCCGTGCCGCGCTGACCCAGCGCGTCCTCGTTCTCGCGCTCGCCGCGCTGCTGGTCGTTCTCGGACTGCGCGCGACCGGCGATGTGCCGCTCGACGTATTTCCCGAGTTCGCGCCGCCGATGGTGGAGATTCAAACCGAAGCTCCGGGTCTCTCCACCGAGGAAGTGGAAAGCCTGATTACCGTGCCGATCGAGACGGCGGTCAACGGCGTCCCCGATCTGATGACGCTGCGCTCCAAGTCGGTGCTCGGTCTATCGTCGGTATCGATCCTGTTCGCGTCCGGCACCGACGTGATCCGCGCGCGCCAGCTCGTGCAGGAACGGGTGACGCAGGTGCAGGCACGGTTGCCCACCGCCGCGCGTCCCCCAATGATGCTCCCGCCGCTGTCGTCGACCAGTCGGGCGATGAAGATCGGCATATCGTCGGCAAAGCTCGATCAGATGCAACTCTCCGAGCTGGCGCGCTGGACGATCCGGCCGCGCCTGATGGCGGTGCCAGGCGTCGCCAACGTCGCGATCTGGGGTCTCCGCGACCGCCAATTGCAGGTTCTGGTCGATCCCGACCGACTGCGCGCTGCTGGCGTGACGCTCGCCGAACTGCGCGCTGCGGCCGGCGACGCGGTTTTGGTCGGCGGGGGCGGCTTCGTCGATACGGCAACGCAGCGCCTCGCCGTGCAACAGACGAGCGCGATCCAGTCCTCGGCCGATCTCGCCCAGGCGGTCATCAAGCAAAGCGGGGAAGCATCGGTCCGCATCGGCGACGTCGCCCGCGTGGTCGACGGCTTCGCCGCGCCGATCGGCAATGCGATCATCGACGACGGCCCCGGCCTGATGCTGATCGTCGAGAAGCAACCGACCGGCAACACTCTCCAGCTTACCCGTGACGTGGAGGCCGCGATCGGTGAGCTTAAGCCGGGCCTGCGCGACGTGAAGGTCGATACGACGATCTTCCGCCCCGCGACCTTCATCGAGCGCTCGATCGACAATTTGACGCGCGCGCTTGCGATCGGCTGCCTGCTGGTCGCCGTCGTGCTGTTCGTCTTCACCCGCGATTGGCGACAGGCAACGATCAGCCTGGTCGCGATTCCGCTGTCGCTGCTCGGCGCGGGCCTGGTGCTGTTGTGGAGTGGCGCGACGATCAACACGATGGTGATCGCCGGGCTGGTGATCGCGCTGGGCGAAGTGGTCGATGACGCGATCATCGACGTGGAAAACATCGCGCGCCGGCTGCGGCTCAACCGCGAGGCAGGCAATCCGCGCTCCAACTTCGATGTCGTGCTGTCCGCCTCGCTGGAAGTGCGATCGGCGGTGGTGTTCGCGTCGCTGATCGTGATGCTGGTGTTCCTGCCGATCTTCTTCCTGGGCGGGGTTGCGGGCACATTCTTTCAGCCACTGGCTATCGCCTATGTGCTGGCCATCGCAGCGTCGTTGCTGGTCGCGCTGGTGGTGACGCCGGCGATGTGCCTATTCCTGCTCCCTAACGCGCCCCTCAAGGCAGAGCGTGACACCCGGCTCGTCGGGGCGCTCAAGCGCCGCTACGCCGGGGTGCTGCCGCGCATGGTGGCGCGACCGGCGCTGGCGATGGGGATCGTCGCGGGCGGCCTGCTGCTGGCAGGCGTCGGCTATGCCGGGTTCAAGGACCAGTTCCTGCCCGACTTTCGCGAAACCGACTTCCTGATGCACTTCGTCGAGAAGCCCGGCACGTCGATCGAGGCGATGGACCGCATCACGATCCGCGCCTCCAAGGAACTGCGCGCGATCCCCGGCGTGCGCAACTTCGGCGCGCATATCGGCCGTGCGGAAGCCGCGGACGAGGTGGTCGGCCCGAACTTCACCGAGCTATGGATCAGCCTGGACGAGAATGTCGACTATGACGCCAGCGTCGCGCGTATCAAGGAAGTGATCGACGGCTATCCCGGCCTCTACCGCGACGTGCTCACCTATTTGCGCGAGCGCATCAAGGAAGTGCTGAGCGGCGCAGGCGCGACCGTCGTCGTCCGCATCTTCGGTTCCGATCAGGTCGAGCTTCGCGCCACGGCTGAGCGGGTGCGGGCCAAGGTGGCGGCGATCGACGGGGTTGCGGATCTCAAGGTCGAGCAACAGGTGCTGGTGCCGCAAATTCAGGTCCGTCCCCGGCCCGGCGATCTCGCCACGCTGGGCCTCACCGCGGGCGAAGTACGGCGACAGGCGCAAACCTTGGTCGCGGGGCAGAAGGTCGGCGAAATCTACCGCGACCAGAAAGCGTTCGACGTGGCGCTGTGGGGCGAACCTAAGGTGCGCGGCGATGTCCATGCGCTTGCCGACATGATGATCCAGACGCCTGCGGGCGCGCCGGTGCGGCTGCGCGACGTGGCCGATACTCGCATCATGCCTGCCCCGAACGAGATCAAGCGCGAGAACGGTCAGCGCCGGATCGACGTCACGCTCAATGTCGCCGGTGCGGACCTCGGCACAGTCGCGCGCGCTGTCGAAATGGCTGTGGGTCAGGTGCCGTTCGCGACCGGATACCATCCCCAGGTGCTGGGCGAATATGCCGCGCTGCGCGATTCACGCCAGCGGCTTTGGACGACGGGGCTGCTGTGCCTGCTCGGCGTCCTGCTGCTGGTCTGGCTGGAGTTCCGCTCGGCACGGATCACCGCGCTGGTCGCGACCAGCCTGCCGTTCGCGCTGGTAGGCGGCGTCGTCGGCGTAGCGCTGACAGGCGGCGTGTTGTCGCTCGGTTCGCTGGTCGGGTTCGTCACCGTGATCGGTATCTCGGCGCGCAACGGCATCATGCTGTTGTCGCATTATGACCATCTCCGCCGGTTCGAGGGCGAAGCGTTCGGTACCCGCCTGATCCTGCGCGGCGCGGAGGAACGGTTGGTGCCGATCCTGATGACCGCGGCGTGCGCCGGCCTTGCGCTGCTGCCGCTGATCGTCGCCGGCAACGCGCCGGGCCATGAAATCGAGCATCCGATGGCGATCGTCATCCTGGGCGGACTTGTCTCCTCGACCGTGCTCAACCTGTTCCTGATGCCCGCGCTCTACGCGCGCTTCGGACGGGAAAAGCCCGCGCCTGATGCCCCGCTCGCCGGAGTCCCCGCATGATCCGCCGGTTTGCTCCGATCGCCGCGCTCGCGGTCGCGGGGTGCATGACTGCGCCTCTGCCCCCGCCGACGGTAGCACCCGCGACCGCCACGGGTGCTTTCGCAAGCCTCCCGACCGCGGCGATCGGCCCGGTCCCGAATGACTGGTGGCGGCTGTACGACGATCCGGCGCTCGACCGACTGGTCCAGGCAAGCCTTGCCGCCAATGCCGATCTGCGCGTCGCCTATGCCAATCTCGACGGCGCACGCGCGGCACTGCGGCAGGCGCGCGCCGTGCGGCTGCCGCAAACTACGATCGAGAGCGCGGGAACGATCGACAACAGCGCGACGCAGCCAAGCGCGTCATCGAACGTGCCGACCACCGATTACGATCTCGCCCTGACGGCAAGCTGGGATATTGACCTGTTCGGCCGCTTGCGCTCGGACGCGCTGGCGGCGGGAGCCGACGCTGACGCTCAGGCAGCGGCGCTAGACTCCCTGCGCGTGGCGGTCGTGGCCGATACGGTGCTCGCCTATGTCGATCTGTGCGGTGCGACCCGTGCGGCGAATGTCTCGCGCGAGATAGTCGCGGTTCAGGAACGCTCGGTTGGCGTGGTGCGCGACCAGCTTGCCGCTGGCGAAGTCTCGCCGCTCGAAGTCTCTCAAGCCGCCAGCCTGCTGGAATCCACCCGCGCGACGCTGGCCCCGTTCGAGGCGGCTCGCGCGAATGCCCTGTACCGGATCGCAACCTTGCAGGGTCGCACCCCCGCTGAAGCGCGCGGGTTCAACATCGTCTGCAATGCGCCCCCGAAGCTCCGCGCGGCGGTGCCCGTGGGCGACGGACAAGCTTTACTGCTGCGTCGCCCTGATATTCGCGAAGCCGAACGCCGCCTCGCCGCGGCCGCAGCGCGGATCCGGGTCGCCCGTGCCGATCTCTACCCGCGCGTGAACCTGGGGGGTGCGGTCGGGCTGCTGACGGGTGGCTTCGTCGCGACGGCTTCGCCGCTCATAAGCTGGGCCTTCCCCAATCAGGCCCCGGCGCGCGCACGACTGGAACAGGCCCGCACGACCGAACGCGCGGCGCTGGCCGGGTGGGACGTGGTGGTGCTGCGAGCCTTGCGGGAGGTCGAAACCGCGCTTGCCGCTTATGATGCCGAAGTGCGTCGCAATCGTGCGCTCGATGCCGCTCGCGTCCAATCCGCGCTCTACGCACGCCGTGCAGCCGCCCGCGTTCGGCTTGGGGATACCGCCTCCCTGATCCAGTTCGATGCCGAGCGCGCGCAGGCGCAAGCCGCGCTCGCCCAGGCACAGTCCGATCTCACCGTGGCGCAATCCCAGGTCGCGCTGTTCCGGGCGCTCGGTGGTGGATGGCAAACGAACGGCCCGGCGGGTTAGAAGGGCAGCCATGCGAATCCTGATCGTGGAAGATGATGACGAGACCAACCGCTTCGTGGCCCGCGGGCTTGCGGAGCTGGGCCATCATGTCGTCACGAGCACCGATGGTCGGGACGGACTGTTTCAGGCGACTGGCGACCAATTTGACGCGCTGATCGTCGATCGGATGCTGCCTGGTCTGGATGGCCTGTCGCTTATCAAGGCGCTGCGCGCGGCGGGTAACATGACGCCGGCTCTCATGCTCACTGCCGTGGGCGGCATCGCTGATCGCGTCGAAGGACTGGAAGGCGGAGCCGACGATTATCTCGTCAAGCCGTTCGCCTTTTCCGAGCTGGCCGCGCGCGTTCATGCGCTCGGGCGGCGTCCGGCTGCCCAGACCGAGGCGAGCGTGCTTGTCATCGGTGGGATCGAACTGGATTTTCATCGGCGCGTCGTTACCCGTGACGGTCGCCGGATCGTGCTGCAACCGCGCGAGTTCGCGTTGCTCGCCGAGCTGATGCGCAATCCTCGCCGGGTCATGACGCGCACGATGCTGCTGGAGCGGGTCTGGGATTTCGATTTCGATCCCAAGACGAACATCGTCGAGACGCACTTGAGCCGCCTGCGCTCCAAGCTCAACGTCGGGTTCGAAGATGATGCGATCGAGACCGTGCGCGGCGCTGGCTACATGATCCGCGGCGCGTGATGACCCGCCCGTGGCGATCCACCTTCGGGCTTGTCGCCCTCGTCGCGTCCCTCTTCGCGCTGGGGACGCTTATCATCGGGGTCGTCGCCTATGAGGTGACGCATGAAGCGCTCGAGATCCAGCTCGATCACCGGGTCGCGATCGAAACCCGCGCGCTGATCGACGAAGGCGATGACGGTCCTACGGGCGTTGCGACGGCAATCCGCCGGCGCGAGGCGGCGCGAAGCACCGCCAGTCTGGAGTACCTGCTGGTCGACCCAGTGGGTCGCCGCGTGGCGGGGTCGCTCGACGCGACCGCCCCGACCGCGCCGGGTTATCTGGAATTGCTGCATTACCGGCGGGACGGCGAACACCGGATCGCACAAGCCCTGACCACCCGATTGCCTGACAACAGCCGGTTGGTCGTCGCGGCCGATCGCGAAGTGATCGACGAGATGGATGCGACGCTGCTCAAGCTGTTCGCGGGCGCATTCAGCGTCATGCTGCTGCTCGGCATCGGCGGGGCCTGGCTGGTGGGTGCGGTGACACGCGCGCGCCTAGCGCACATCGACCGCACCGCCCTCGCGATCATCGACGGCGATCTGGCGCGACGTATGCCGCTCACCGGCGCGGGTGACGAGTTTGATCGCGTGTCGGCGACGCTCAACCGGATGCTCGACCGGATCGGCGGACTGATGGACAACCTGCGCCAGGTGTCGAGCGACGTAGCCCACGACCTGCGCACGCCGCTGACCCGCCTGCATAACCGGCTCGATGAAGCGCTATCGGCACGGGACGTGGACGAGAAACGCCAGGCGATCGAGGCCGCTGCCGCACAATCACGCGAACTGCTCGATATTTTCGGAGCATTGCTGCGCATCGCGGAGGTGGAAGCATTGTCACCTCGCACCCATTTTCAGGACGTGGCGCTGGATCAACTGGTTGAGGAACTGGTAGACACCTACCGCCCCGATATGGAAGCAAGCGGCCATCTGCTCGTCACAGCGATTGCACCCGCGATCCGGACGACGGGCGATCGACGGTTGCTGCAACAGCTTGTCACCAATCTCCTCGACAACGCGCTTCGCCACACCCCCCCTGGGACGACGGTTCGCGTCGAGCTGGAGCGTGATGACGCCGTTGCTCGCTTGACGGTCGCCGATGATGGACACGGAGTAGCACCCGAAGATGCGTCCCGGCTGTTTCAGCGGTTCGCGCGCGCGGAACGTAGCCGATCGTCGGAAGGTCATGGTCTGGGGCTTGCACTCGTCGCTGCGGTCGCGACCGCGCACAGGGGCGCGGTTTCGCTGCTCGCGCCGCCCGGATTTGGGGTTGTCGTTGAACTACCAGTTGGGAAAACATGATGACAATCGGCGACAGGCGCGAACTTCTGAGCAAGGTGCCGGCGATCACGCTGGGCTTCTGGATCATCAAGATTCTGGCGACGACGCTCGGCGAAACAGCCGGCGATACCGTCAGCATGTCGATGAACCTGGGCTATCTTGTCGGCACCGCGATTTTCCTGACGGCGTTGATCGCGCTGGTCTGGTGGCAGGTGGCGGCGACGCGCTTCCACCCCTTTCTCTATTGGTCGACGATCATCGCATCGACCACCGCGGGAACGACGATGGCGGATTTCGCCACACGGTCGTTGGGCATCGGTTATCCCGGAGGTTCGACCCTGCTGTTCGTATGCGTGCTGGCGTCCCTGTTCGCCTGGTATCGCACCCTGGGCTCGATCTCGGTCGATACCGTGCGGGAACCCAAGGCGGAGCTGTTCTACTGGCTCACCATCACCTTTTCGCAGACGCTCGGCACGGCGCTCGGCGACTGGACAGCGGACACCGGGGGCCTCGGCTATCTTGGTGCAGCGGCGATCTTCAGCGCGATGCTGGCGGTACTCGCCGGCCTCTACTTCTGGACGAAGGCAAGCCGGATATTCCTGTTCTGGGCAGCGTTCATCCTGACCCGGCCGCTCGGCGCGGCCGTAGGCGATTTCCTCGACAAGCCGATCGCAAAGGGCGGGCTCGATTTCAGCCGTCCGCTTGCTTCGGCAGTGCTCGCGGCGGCCATCCTGGCCCTTATCCTGATCCTGCCACAACGCGCAGGCCAACATCCTGGTGAGAACGGGGCCGGGTAAATTGAACCGGTTTCTCGCCACGACACCCGACCATTGAAAGACTGCCTGTGTTCGATCGCCTAATCGAGTTCCTTAACGAAGCCGGCTACCTTGGAATTGCCGCGCTGATGTTTCTTGAAAATGTGTTTCCGCCAATCCCCTCCGAAATCATTATGCCCGCTGCCGGTTTTGGCGCGGGGCAAGGGCGATTGAATCTGTTGGGCGTGATCATGGCCGGCGCGGGCGGCTCGGTCGCGGGCGCGCTGTTCTGGTACTATGTTGGAAAGTGGATTGATGCCGATCGGCTGCGGCGCTGGGCCGAACGGCACGGGCGCTGGCTGACGCTTGCACCACGGGATATCGACCGCGTAGACCGCTGGTTCGATCGACATTCCGGTAAAGCCGTGTTGCTCGGTCGGCTCGTCCCCGCGCTGCGAACGCTGATCTCGGTACCAGCAGGCGTGTTCGGTATGAGTCTACCGCGTTTTCTGCTGTTCACGACGCTTGGGACCGCGCTCTGGACGACACTGTTAGCAGTGGCCGGCTACCTTCTTGAAGGGCAATACCGGATCGTTGCCGCCTACCTGAATCCGACTACCAACATCATCGTCGGGCTGGTGGTCGCCGCATATCTTTATCGTGTGGCGACGTGGCGTGCCACCTAAAGTCAAAACCGAACGGTTGTGACACCGAGAAACGGCGGCTTTCGACCGTTCCGATCTTGGAAGCTGTCTGGCGGGAAAGTCCCAAGGTCCGGCCATTCCACCGGCCATGAAGGACCGTGCGCCGATTGTCGCTCCTAACCGAATGACGGCTCCTGTCCGATCCGGACACTCGCTACAACCTTGGTGAACGACTTGGCTTGGTCGACAACTGCCCCGAATACGGTTGCCGGTCGTACATATTGTTATCCGGTCACACTTGCTGCCTCTGCCTCCCATCTGCTTGCCACGTCTCGTGCTAACGCTCGCGATCACGTGCCTTACGGGCACCTCGGTCAATGTCAGGTCGTTGCACTACCTCGTCCTTCTCTTCCCGATCGCGACGATCCGCTGCTTGGTTACGATCGGCGATCATGATCTCCCGCGCCCGCGCCAGTCGCCGTGACACCGCCGCCGGCATATCGGCCACGAACCCTGCGATATCCTCGGCCAGCGCGCGATCCTCGGCCTTGCCTGTCGCCGCCAGCGCGGCCGCGGCATCTGCATAGGCCCCCCGGATCTGCTTCTGTCGGCCTAGCGCCAGCACATCCTCCGCCCGCCGCTCCGGATTCTGTGACCGTGCGAACGCCTGCGCCCGCTCCTCAATCAGCCGGTTGAGATCCAAGTCCCTCCCCTGCCCCGCTGTCCGGGCCTCCAGATGGTGCGCGGACGAACGCACCCGCTTCTGGACATGGCCACGCGCGCGGCGCGGCGTCGCTTCGGCGGCGATGCCGCGCTGTCGCAATTCATGGGCGAAGCTCTCGCGCCAGTGATGAAGGTCGGCCTTGCGCGGATTGAACCGCGTCCCGTCCGCACCCTGGGTCGCGACGGTCAGATGAACATGGGGGTGAGCGGTGTCGGTATGGAGCGCCACCATATAGCTGAACTGACCTTCGAACTCGACCCGCGCGAACGCCTGGACGGCATCATGAATCGTGGCGGCATCGGTCGTACCACCCGGCATCGACAAGACCATCGACATCGACGTCGGACGGTCCTTCCCATGCGCGTTCATCGCTTGGTCGAGCATGTCCCAGTCGGCGGCAATCGCCTTCAACTGCTTTTCATCGGTGATGATCTCGCCCTCGCTGCTACGGATTTCGAGCTTCCCGTGCCGCGAGATATAGCCGAAATGCTCGGCAAGATGCCTGGCGCCACGCTGTCTGCCGGAGATCTTGACCATGACCTCGGGGGCCTTGCGCACGATCCGCTCGAGCTTGGCCCGCGCCTCGGCAGGCGACAGCACCGGCGCGGCAATGCTCCCGCCCCTTCCCTTCCCACCCGAACGGATCCGTAGTGTCCCCCCACGCAGGCTGCGCTTGCCCCCGGTCGGCGGTCGCCAGGCTTCCATCAGACTGGGGAGCGGCAGGACGCCGTCGTCATCCTCATTCATCGGCGGTATCCCAATAGGCCATGTCACCCTTGAGCGCGCGGCCAAGCACGCGCAGCTGATCGGCCACCTCGTCCCGGAAGGACGCGACCCGCGCGGCCTCGCGCGCGAGGTCGAGACGCGAATCCACCATGGTCGCGGCATGCAGCGCATGGACCGCCTGGTTGAGATTGATGCCGATCCGGTTGAGTTCGCGCCAGGACTGCGCGATCACGACCCGGTCCGCGCGCGACGGCGGCGACGTCGCGTGCAACCGTCGGCGCAACAGCATCACCAGCCATTCGGTCCGTTTGAGGCCACGCGCATCCGCCGCCGCATCGAGCTGAACAATATCCTCGCGCAGGAGCCGAAGGTGCAGCCGGTCAGTCGTGCGCGTCCGAGGCGGTGCCGTCGCGGCCCCGGCGTCCTCAAGAGCAGCGTCGATCAGCTTGCGCAGGAGCGCTGAGCGACCGCCGGCCGCAGTCGCCTTAGCATCGAAGCGCCCCGCGAGATCATCGGGCAGACGGACGTTGAAGACGGCCATGTCCGCAAGACTATTGTCATACATTGACGGCGCCAAGCCTATCCGGCCCTCACCTAAAACCACTCATCTTAGAGTCTGCTTGAACAGACTCCCCCCTCTTCAAGCAACGTATCCAACTCGACCTGGCCTCGATGGGAAAAGAGAGTATCTCCGAGCGAACCAATTCCCTCCGCCTGCAAAAATGAAGACAGCCGCACCCCTGAAGAAAGGGGCACGACTGTCAAAATTGTCTGAAAAGCTCGATCGTTTCGACGCGGAGTGAGGGGTGAATGGGTGAGCGCCCCGCCCTGCCCCGCCAATGGTTTACTCCATGGCGATCTCGGCAACAGGCGCTTCGACCTCCTCGCCGTCGTCGAACGCCACCCGAACGCGCTCGGGCAGGATCAAACGTCCTGAGCGCCCACCCACCGTCACCCGAACCGCATCGAGCAGCCGAGGCTGCGACGGCACCTCCGTTTCGAACATCGACCGCAAACCGGCACCGGCACGAACCGGCCGGCTCGGTGCGGCGCGCGCGGCGCCCTGCCCGTCCGAGAGCGCGGACACATCGCGCAGACGGGCATCCGGCAGAGCCTCGGATGCCTTAAGACCCGCGATGAACCGGCCACCCTCGGCCAGGGTCACGCTTTCATCACCAAGCCGCTCAACATAGGCGCGCACCGCGTCGCCATGAGTACGGGCAGCCCGGTGGAGGTCGTAGAGCAACCGGATCGGCATCTGGTCGATCGCGGCCCGCAGCCAGGGCGCCATGTCGCCACAGGCGGCATAGAGCGATACGAACTGCTTCGATCGGCCAAGCGCGCGGGCGATCTCCGCCTGAGTGACGCCGGCACCCAGCATGCGTTCGATCCCGGTCGCCAGATCATGGGGGGTGAGGCCTGCGCGCTGGTCATTCTCGACGATCTGATCGGCGAGCGTGTCGGCGCGGTTCACCACCGCCATCACGATCGCCGGGATGGTCTCGCGCCCGGCAAGGCGCGATGCCCGAAAGCGCCGCTCGCCGACGCGGATGACGTGAAGACCGTCGCCATTTTTCGGGGCGACGATGATCGGCTGCAGGACGCCGCGCGCAGCAATCGAAGCCGCCAGGTCATCGAGCTCTTTCTCGTCAAACACGCGGCGCGGATTTTCGGGATCGGCCATGATCCAGTCGAGCGGCAGATCCTCGACGCGCCGCGCGCTGTCGTGGAGACCGACAAGCAGCCCGAACTCTTCGGCGCGCTGATCGAACTTGCCCATCACGCCGCACTCAAATGGCGGACGTCCATCCGGCGCACGATCTCCGCCAGGATCGGCCGAATTTCGTCAGCCGCCGCTTTTGCGCCGCTGCCGGTTTCACGCCAGACCGGATGATGCTGTTCGGCCGAATGCTTGTAGGTCGGCCGCGCCTTGATGAAGGCGGGAAACATCAGCTTCTCGCCAACGGCGCGGGCAAGCTTGACCGCATTGTCCATTTCGCGGCGGTCGAACGGATTGACCATCGAGGGCAACAGCCCGAGAAAATCGACCTTGCGCCCGCCTCTCGCCCCTTCAGCCTTTTTGAGCGCGGTGAGCAGCATCTTGGCGCATTCGATCGAATCCTCGGCGACTTGGACCGGCCCAATCACCGCGTCGGCCACCGCCATCGCGCTCAAGGTCAGCTCGTCCCATTTGGGACCGGTGTCGATGACGCAATGGTCGAAATGAGCACCAAGCGCAGGGAACCGGCCGAGGAAATCGCGGACATCCGCGGCCGCCTTGACCATCTGCAGGCGCTGATCGGCGGCGAAGACGGTGATGCCGGGCGCATCGGTAAGCTCGAGCCGCGCCTCGGGATCGAACAGGTCCGCCGAGAACCATCCAGTTCGCTCGCTGGCAAGCCGGCGTGTGGAACTGCCCTGCGGATCAAGGTCGAGAAAGGCGACGCGATTGCCGCCTTGCTCGGCCAGATACCAGGCGAGGTGCGTGGCGAGGAAGGTCTTGCCGACCCCGCCCTTCAGCAGGCTGACGACGATCGTCTTCATGGTCGCCGGACCCTCACGATTCATAGTCTTGGGGACCATCACGCAGATTGCACTCGTAATGGTCGCGCGACGACCAGTCGCCACCACCGCCGATGCCGGGTCCGACATAGCGGAACAGGTAAACGGTGATCGCGAAGCAGCAGAATGCGAACACGAACGCATGGTCTGGATGACGGGCAAAATAATCGGCCATAACGAGTCTCCTTGGCATGTTCCAGGGACACCGATCGGTCCCCTCACCGCGCAGCAAAACGCGGCCGCTCTCGCCGCGCAGCCTCCCCTCTCGTGCCGGGGAACAAGGTCCAATGGACGTCAGGCGGCACCGCCGACAGTCTGCTCAAGCAGACTTTTCGGCTATCCCCCCGGTCGGGGGGATGGCCGGGGTCACTCGCCAGAGATGGGAAATCTGGACAGGCCGGCACCGAGCGCAACCGGGTGGCGCAAGGCGATCCGCGCTCGCGGCACCGGCGAATCCTTTCCATAAAAAGGTGGCCCCGACAGAGTCGGGGCCATGATGGCTCAATATTCGTGGGTGAGAAGCAGCGTCAGGACGCGGATGGTGACATCGGGGTCTGCCGGATCAGGCGAACCGTACGTCAGCGCGCGATCATAATAGTCGATCTTCCAGTACAGGGCCTCGCCCGCGAACTCGAAGCGACCGAAATCACGCTCTCCATGCGGATCGACGTCGGGACCAAAGGCGTCATAGTCGCGCACCGTGCGCAGCAGTTCCGCGCGGCGCTGAAACCCGCGAAACAGGCTGGTGTCGCCGATCAGGTCGGCGACACCGGCGGTCATGACCACCTGGTTGACGCCCGGGCTATGGATGAATTGGCGCAGGGCATCATTGAGCCGCGCGATGGTCGCGATGCGCTGGTCTGCGGATAGAGCTTTGTCATTCTGGGGGTCGGCCATGACGTTCGACTTTCCAAGCTGTGTCAGACCCCGCCGATCGGGGCCTTCCGACAGGCGACCGGACCGCCGGGGCATAGCGCGCCCGCGCACCCGACAGGGTCGCAACGGATGTGGAGAAGCCCGGCACCGGGCTTGCGCTGGCAAGTGCCGCGGCGAGGACGCCAAGCCAGGAAGGGAACGTCGATGCGGCGGTCAGAGGGAATAAGGAACGGCATGGCCGACTTTTCAGACGTGCTGCTGGACGCGCGAGCGAGGGCTTCGCTATCCTTCCGATCATGACAGACACCGCCCGGATCATTGCCCTTTGGCCGCACTGGACATCGAGCGTCGGCGCGATGCATCGGCTGCAGATTCAGGTTCGTACCCAGTGCCGCCGCTGCGGCGCCCTGATGCGCGCCGACCTGGACGAACTGGTCGCCCGCTATGGCGGGAGTGCGTCGTTGATCGATCGCCAGGAGCGATGCCGCATGGTCGCGTGCGATGGCGCGACCTTCTACCTGGCCGCCCGGCGCTACGGTGGACCATGGCGCATTCTGGTCGATGATGCGGCGCTGCGCGACGGGCTGAGCCTATGCCCGCCAGCTCATCTTGCGCTTGGTCGACCAGCCCCTTTCAGCGACAACGCAGCGCCGCTCGTAACCGAGCGCTGTTGACAGTGCGACCACGGCAGGGATCGTTACCCGCATGGGCCGAGACCCGGCACGGGGCTCGGGGCGCAAGCCTAGAGCCCGGTCCGGTGCAACCGGAGCCGCCGACGTCCTTGCTTCATTTCCAATATGCGATGCGTGCTGCATCTATTTCACCAACTGGTGTCGCAGGTTTGCCAGAATTGAGCAGAGCTGTTGGCTTTTCCGCCGTATATCAGCGAGCATCTCAAGGCCTTCCGCTTCCTCGACCAGAAGCATGGTGCGTTCGGGCTGCCGCGCACGGATAGAGACCTGACGGTAAACCACGATCCACTTGTCCGTGCGCTCAACCGCAATCTTTGCCACTCCATGCGCCAGAAATGTTCGAAGGCGCTCATGGGCACGAAAAGCCTCAATCGCTTTGAACGCCGCTTTTCCCTCAGCGGCAAAGGCCCCTTCCGTACCAAGGACCGCCGCGATATCGTCGAACCGCTGCCCGGTCAGATGGCGCAGACGGACGGCCGCACCTTTCTCCGGCACCGTACTCAAGGATAGCAAGGTTTCGGTCACGCCAGCCTCGGCCGCGGAGAAACACTGCAGACAGGCCCCGCGCCATGCGTTCACATCATGGACCACCCGGCTCCACAATGCGTCATCACCTTGGGGTAGAATCTTTGTTTCGGCATTCATCCCAACTTTGTATCGCGCGCGTGTTGATAATCGGTTGCCCGAGAGCGCAAGCAGCGCGCGATGCCCGTTGATGTTGGACAGAGCCGGGAGCCCTGGGGCTCCCGGCAAGTGTCACGCGAAGGGATCATATTCGTTGATGACGACCACGTCGCCGTCAAAGTCGTCGGCGGTGATGACGGCGAACTGGTTGCCGATCCCGATGACCATCGTTACGATCATGAGGGTCTTGGAGAGGCCGAGCGCGTGTCTGCGGGCGATCTTGATGTCGGTGAACATGTCGAGGCTCCTTGAAAGCCGGCGGGTTCATCCCCGCTCGACTGGCGCCCGAAGTGTTCGGAGGGTGGCCGCGATCACTTTTTGCCGCAGGCCAAAAGCCGTAGCGAAGCGACCGGACCCTTTACGGGTTGATCGCATTAGGCCGCGCGCCGGACCAAGGATTGCGCCTCAAAGAGCGGGGTGGAACTGCTGGCCAGAAGAGGTCATGGCCCCACCGGACGGATATCACCGGTTGCTTGTGTTTGCCTCACGTGAGACATATATCTGTATCAGATGAGACAGGAGCAGCAGATGGCGAGCCAGCCCGTGACGATCGAGACCCTGCTTGGGGTTGCGCCCCGCAAGGGCGACACGCGCCTGGGGCTGAGCTATTCGATTCTCGAAGGCCTGCCGGTCGGCGCACTCGACCATCTCGCGGACACCGTCGCGCCCAATGACAGCCGCTTCAAGTTCCGCCTGATTTCCAAGGCGACGCTTGATCGCCGCAAGAAATCGGCGTCCAAGCGCCTGACCAGCGAGGAAGGCGACAAGCTGGCGCGGATCGCCAAGGTGTTCAGCTTCGCACTCGATATCTATAAGGATCCCGCCAAGGTCCGCGACTTTCTCGGCCGCGCGCACCCCATGCTCGACAACAAGCCGCCGCTCGACGTGGCGCTGGCGACGGGTCCGGGAGCCGATGTCGTCATCAACCTGCTGGGACGGGCGGCGTATGGCGGCGGGGCGTGAGCGCCCAGATCACCGATCGCGTGCTGACCTGTTTTCGGATCGGCGATCCCGATGGCGCTCATCCGATCTATGACAGCGAGGGCGCTCGGCTCTATCCGGGACGGTGGAACACCGCGGCCAGCCCGATCATCTACACGTCAGAACATTATTCGACGGCGATGCTCGAAAAGCTCGTCCATGCCAACACGGTGATTCCGCCCAACCAGCATTATATCCGCATCACGATTCCCAACGGCGTCAGCTACGAAGTCTTCCCCACCGCGAAATTCTCCGGGTGGGACGGCAAGCGCGAAGATATCTGCAAGGCCTTTGGCGAGGCGTGGTTCGCGGCGCAACGCTCGGCGCTGTTGCTGGTGCCTTCGATCCCGGCGCGGGTGGAACGCAACATCCTGATCAATCCAGCACATCCCGACGCGCAAACAATCAGCTTCGAGCTGCCCGAACCAATCTGGTGGGACGACCGGCTCTACGGCTGATCGCGAAGGGCTTGGCGATCAGCACGCTGTTGGGGTCGCTGGGCGATGTCCAGACATGGCTGGCGCCACCCAAGCAATAATGGATGGCTCGCTGGATCTCGACACTTGATAGATGTTCGTTCTTTGTTCTATTCTGCGGCCATGCTCCGAGTCGATGAAGACAGTCTGGCCCTCCACCTCGAGGTGTCGCTCGCCACGGCCGAACCGGCCCTCGTCACCGATATTGGGTGTGGCGATACCGTTGCACGACGCCGGGCAACGGCGGAGTTGGCGCGACACCTGGCAATGCGGTTGCGCTGCTACGACATCCTCGCCGACGAGCCCGCCACGAGGTCAGATACATTGCCGCTCTTCCCTGAAGCATGACGCACGCCACCTTCCGGATTGAGCGCTGATGCTGGCTGTATTTCTGCTGGCCGTCGCGGTCGTGCAGGACGGCCAGTCGTTCACCTGCACACCGATCAGGGTTTGGGACGGCGATGGCCCGATCTGGTGTCGCGAGGGACCACGGATCCGGCTCGCTGGGATAGCGGCGCGGGAGATCGATGGCTCGTGCCGCACGGGACACCCCTGCCCGCGCGCCAGCGGGATTGTCGCGCGCGACACGCTGGTGCGGTTGCTGGGCGGCGCGAAGGGGCGCAGCGCCACAGGCCATATCCTTGTCACAGGTCCGAGACTCCAATGCCGATCAACTGGCAATGCGAAAGGGGATCGGACGGGTGCCTGGTGCGCCGCGCCAGCGATCGGCGATGTCAGCTGCGCCATGATTGCGACCGGCACGGTGCTGCGATGGAGCCGCTATGCGGCGGGCCACTGCCGCTGAGAGGACGCTGAAGGGCAATTTCCTAGCCGCGCCCTTCCAGATCCATTTTCCGAACTTTCCTCGATCTCGAACCGGCTACAGGAAAAACACCAAAAGGCCCGGCGGCGTGAGCCGCCGGACCTTTGCCGGTCTCAGAAGGGAATTTCGTCGTCATCCACCGAGCTGTCATTGCCGCCCTGGTCGCCACTCGCGGGCTTGGCGCGGGTGAGGAAGGTCACCTCGTCGGCGATGATCTCGACGCCGTACCGCTCGATATTATCGTTGTCGGTCCAGCGGGTGTAGTGGATGCGACCGCGCACCATCACCTTCATCCCTTTGTCGACATATTGCTCGACGGTCTTGCCGACCCCGTTGAAGCAGGTGATCCGGTGCCATTCGGTATCTTCGATCCGGCGGCCATTGTCGTCCTTGACGACCTTGCCGTTGCTGTCCCGCTTGGGCCGCGAAGTCGCGAGGCTGAAGTGGGTGATCTTGGTGCCGCCCTGGGTGGTGCGGGCTTCCGGCGTGGCGCCGACATTGCCGGCGAGGATGACGAGGTTCTGCATGTCGAGGTTCCTTTTTTGGGTGCCAAAGGGACCGTCCCTTCGACTGACCCCCGAAAAAGGCGGGCATGGGCGGTGCTTCCACCGGAGCGCGCAAGCGGCGTAGGGGAACCCCGACACAAGGGGTGGTGCGGGCAGCCGTGGCACACGGCAACTCGGCCCGAAGGGGAGCGGGTTGGAAGCACCGAACGACCGACTTAGGGATCAGGTCAAAAAGAAGGGATGGTGGCTTTGGTTCTATAAACACAGGAACCGCTGCAGAAGCATTGCCCTATCACCGCAGCAATCTACGCCCGATAGCCCCACCACCGTTGGTCAGCCCCTTTTCCCAGTTCGACTTGTCGTTCGCAGCGCAGCAACGGCGGCCCCTACGACAAGAAGACATGATGGCCGTCCGGCGGGTTTAGTCGGAAAACCGTCTCTGGCTTCAATCGGGTTGGCAAATCCCTTTCGAGTGGTGCGCGCACGGATGATGTTGCGGGGCCGGTTACGCGATCTGCACCCGGATCACGGCAAGGAGACGGTCGACGCAGAGACAGGCGTCGGCCACATCGAAGGGTGACGCCCCGACCCGGAACAACGCGTCGATCTCGTGGTGACTATAGGCCGGCGAAAGGATCGCTGTGAGATCCGGCAATTCCAGAGGCAGGCCGGACAGGCCTGCTTCCGTCGCAAGCGCCAGGGCCTTTTCGAGATCATGCCGAATATGGACGCGGTTCCAGTCGTCGGCATAGCCCGCCTTCATCAGATAGGCTTTGAGGCTGAGTTCGATCGCGATGGCCAGCGAATGCGCAGCGCTTGCCGGAGCGATCCCGACGCTTGCCGACGCGCCGCGGGCAAAGCCCGTGGCATTCTCCATGAAAATGTCGATCAGCACCGGATCGACATTTCCGGCGAAACGCCGCGCAGCGTCATCGAGCGTGGCGGCCGATAGCCCGATCAGCCAGCGCGGTCCTCCGATATTGCGCAGATGGCGCAAATGCGCCGAACCGGGTTCATCGGCGTCGGTGCCGGCCGACCAGCGCAACAGCAACGCGGCCTTCCAGCAGCGCCCATGGCGCTGTCGGAACGCAAGCAGAGCGCGCAGTTCCTCATCATGCAAATCGCGCATCATCATCTCTCTCATTTGTGGCAAGGCGACGGCCGGCGCGGCGTGAGCAACGCGGATGGCTGGTGGACACTGAAATGGATCCACGCTGCGGACACGGCCGACGGATTCCGGCGCTATTCAGCCAAACCAACACGCCTCGGCACCCTCCCCTCTCGCTGGTGGGAATTCCGATGGGACAACCGTAAGCAGAGCCAAAAAAGGGCCGCCGGCAAACCGGCGGCCCGCGGCTTCAGCCCGCACCGCGACGAGCAGCTGAAGGAGGGCTTCCCAATGGGCCGCGACGATCAACGACCCGGAGTCCCCGAGCCTTGGCTTCGATGACAAGCCGCTCCGTCACGCCATTGCCCTGGAAGGCGATCACGAATCTCGGCTTGAGCGAGAGCATCTGCTCGTTGCGACGGAAGCCGGCGCGATCTCCGAGCTTGCGATCGAGACCGAACCGCACCTGCTGGATGCCATTCTGCTCGGCCCAGGACGCTGCAAGCCGTTCGATACCCTTCATATCGCCGCCGTGTACGAGATACATGTCGCCGACATGGGCGCGAACCTTGTTGAGGGTGGCCAGCAGGTTGTCGGCGAACGTCTTCATATCCAAGTCGTTGGCGAAGGTGAGGCGGCCACCGGCGAACACAACGGGCGTACCCTGCGCGGTGTTGGCGTTCAAAGCCCGCTCGCGGCGCGCCCGCAGGAAGGCGTGGCCGTCGACGATCCCGGCGGTGACACCGAGCGAAATGCGGTTGCCGGACGATGGCACCCACGATCTCCCGGTTTCCCGGATATAGTGCGCGGCGGCGACATCGCGCATGATTTCGAAGGCACCCGCGGATTCCTCGACCTTCTTCGCGAGATCGATCTTTTCCTCCAGATTGGCCGTGCTGATTTCGGAGCCGTCCTGTTCGGCGAGGAGCAAGCGAATGTCGTCGGTCAACCGGTCGACCAGCCCGTGTTTCTTGGCGGCGGCGCGGTGGAAGAGGTTCACCAGCCCCCAGCCCAGATCTTCGATGTCACGCTCGATCGACGTGTTGCTCATCGTTGTGAAGAGATCGCTCCAGATTGCGGTAACGGTCTGCTCCAGAGCCTCGGGTGGTGGCGGCGCCATGCCACTGAGGTCTTCAGCGCGGGGTTCGAGGTGCCCTAGCTCCAGTGCCGCGAGTGCGGCTGCAAGCGATGTGGACATGATAGCGAGCCTTTCTGTCTGTGCCGGCGGCCTCTCCGCCGGACGCGCATCCTCAGGGCGCTCGCAAAAGAGGGGCTGGCACCGAGGCACAGCCGAGGGAAACTCGCGAACAAGGGGTGGTGCAGGCAGCCGTGGCACACGGCAACTCGGCCCGCCGTTCGCGGGTTGCCAGCGCCTCGCGGGCGCCCATATGCAGCATCCTCTGGCGGGGAGGTGTCGTCACAGACCGGTTTTCGCTTTGTCCTCAGCCTGCGCCGTCGATCCGGAACGGGGGTATCTCCAATTCCGCCGCCGCTAGATGCGACAGCACCGCCGCGTAGCTGCCGAGACCGCGCACCGTTTCCGCCGAGATCAGGATCTCGTCATCGTCCGACGCGCTGAAACTCCGAACGGTCGTGCCGTCAAAGACCACCCGCTCCGGGCCGAACGCCCCAGGAGCACCGCCAGCCCAGCGGGCGAAAACAAGCGCATGATCGACACAGAAAGTCTCGATCGCCTCGAACCGGCCCCAGGCGACCTCATGGTCGGCCAGGTACAGGGGAACGCTCGTATCGAGATCGTCCGGGTCGAACGCGGTGCCCTCCCAATCCGTGAAGGCGCCGTCGCTCTCGACGGCAGCGCAAAAGCCGGGAAGGAGGTCAGGGGACAGCGATCCGCCAATGCGGATCGCGACAGAAGCGCGATCGGCCATGAGAGTCTCCGTAGCTAGTGAGGGGGGTCAGCCTGCGGACTGACCACGGTGGAATGCGTCGAGCCAGCGCGCCATCGACATGCGCTGCTCGACGGGCTTGCAGGCTTGCTCCGTCTAGAACGCGACCAGCGCGAGCGGTGCATCCGCCACGATCCGATCAACTTCGCTCGGCGAGAGAAGGCCGTGCTGACGGATATAGGCGGTGATATTGCCCGGTCTCGGTGTCGCCCCGCCTCGCCCGACAACGGGCTTGCGCCAGAGGCCATCGATCGTGCGCAAGCGAGGTTTTGCGCGAGCCTCCATCAGAACGATGGTGCGCAGTTCATCCTTAGAGAGCGCATCCGCTTCGTGCGGCCGCATCGCGGGACAGAAGAAACAGGAGGATTTGGGCGGTACAGGCAGGCCCGCACGCTCAATGCGTGCAATGCAATCCGCCCGGGTCCAGCCCAGTTCGCGAAGGGGATAACGATAGTCATAGCGTGGGTCGGCATATCCCTCGGCATGCGCGTAGCGACGCTGATCGGCACTGGAACAGTCATAGCCGATCAGTTTGACGACACGTCCGCCTTCTCCCCAGCACCGTATCGCGGGTGCCCATTGCGCCGTCCATTTGTCCTGCGGCGCTACCTTCCATTTGAGCGAGCAAGACCCCCGCCCAAATGCCTTGGACGGCAGGGTGGCGTTGGTCAGCATGTTGGTGCCCAAGCTATCATAGGGCGGCCAATGCTTGAAATTTCGTGGTTCGTAGCGGACGACATCGTGACGATCCATCCAACGACGAAAGACCGGGATGAAGGCGTAGGTATCGGTCTTCTCGGAACCGGTATCGGCGAACAACACCATATCGATCGGCTCGCCTCGTTCGACGAGCTCGATGATCATGGCGGTAGAATCGACGCCCGCGCCCCAGGCCGCGATCACCGGCGCGCGCTCAACCATCGGTCGTGTCCTTCGGGACAATGGCCGGGTTGATAAGCCGGTATGCGCGCGTCCTGAACTTTGCAATCTGGCACACGGCGCCGGTTATGGGATCGCGAAATAGCGGGGCCTTGCCCTTCGGATTGGCAATGACCGTGAAGCGGGCGCGATCCTCGCCGTCATTGAAACGGATGGACTCGTCGAAGACGATGGTCTGTCCCGGCTTCGGGACTGGCTTCGCGCGTTCTAGCTTGCGGCGAACCAGGTTGGCACGGCAGCGCGCGCGCCATTCGGAGGCGTAGGCGCTGTCGGTCTCGGTCAATTCATCGAGAATTGCAGCAGGGCAGTCGCTTTCGCACTGCCCCATCGTTTCCGTCATGTCTTTGTAGCCGAACGTGCAGCCATCGCGCGCGCCAGTGCTTTGTCTGGTCAGGCACACGACAGCGAAGACGGCCCGAGCGCCGGATGCCTCGATCCGTTCGCACGCCGCGTAATAGGTCGAACCGACCATCGAAGACGCGAGAACCGTGAGACGATGGTCTGCGTGCGCATAGGTGAACTGGTTGTCGAGATAGGAGCGCGGAGTGGCGTAGCCACCCATATCGCGCATGAAGAGCCAACCCATGAGAGATCTCCTGCTATTGCGGGGTTCAGGCGGCAGCCGCGAAACGCACCGCGCCGATATCGCCGAGCATGCTGGCAAGCCGGCGCTGGAACGCGGCCACGTCGAGTAACTCGGTGATCGGCGCGCGGTGGGCCTTGCCGATCTCCTGCCCGTCGCGACAGCGACTGATCGATACCTCGCAGTCCGGAAGAAAGCCGCGCGGGACCACGCGAACGGCGAGATCCGCGTGGCGCAGCTCCGTCGTGCCGTCTTCGTGGTCGGCACCCATGATGGTGTTGATACGGGCGTCGTTCGCGTCGAGGCCGATTGCCGTCACGAGACGTGTAAGCGCGCGGCGCGCCTGATAGTGGAAGGTCCGTTTGGCGTGGTAGTTTCCGCCGACGCTCTGTCCAGCAATGTCGAGTAGCGCTGGTGCGGCGTCGACCGCCAGGCGATCTGCTTCGCAACGAAGGCGAAGGGCGGCCGCGCTGGGCGCATCGCGTCCGGCAACGTCTGCCAGATGGCGGATGAGGAGAAGGGTTGCCGCGTCGCTGGCGACTAGCTTGCCAGCACGCTGACAGTCGTCGACGGCGGCGTTGAGGGCGTGGAGTGCCGCCGGCAGATGGTCCAGACCGGCGGGGGAAAGGGCCTGATTGTGTCGGTAGAGCGTATCGTAAAACATGGGAGCCTCCTTCTGAGCGCTCTGACGCGCTCAAACGGCCGAAGGCGTCCTCTCCTCCCCCCTCCTTGCGGCGGCGGAACGCTAGGGCGAACCGGCGGGAGGCGCCGGGGTCGGGGCAGGCGATCGCCGCGATCATGCTGCTTCACGAATCTGTTCCTGGGCTTCGTCCGAGGTGGCGAGGCCAGTTGCGCGGAGCAGAAAGGCGGCCGCCGCTTCGGCTTTTGCCGCAGCCGTCATGATGGCGCGGGAATCCTTGCGCAGCACCGCGAGCCACGAACCGATATACGCTGCATGGTCGTCGATATGGGCGGTCGGGAGGCCAAGATCCGCGCCGAGCAGGGCGGATGTCATCTCGGCGCAAAGCTCTTCGAACGCATAGGCGTTGTCGCCAAATTTCCTGCCGAACTCTCGATTGAGCCGGTCAGGATGGCCGGTCCAATGCCCTGCCTCATGGTAGGTCCCATCCATAACGTGTCCTTTCTGTCCTCTTCTGCCAATCAAGCAGGACACATGATCCGAGCCCCCTCTTCTCTGCCGGACAGGGAGGGCCCGAGGGCCCTCCCTGTCCGGTCGCAATCGTG
>NZ_BSEF01000022.1:0-78627 GCF_027925545.1 Sphingobium sp. BS19 | reverse complement strand
GATTGCGACCGGACAGGGAGGGCCCTCGGGCCCTCCCTGTCCGGCAGAGAAGAGGGGGCTCGGATCATGTGTCCTGCTTGATTGGCAGAAGAGGACAGAAAGGACACGTTATGGATGGGACCTACCACGAGCTTTGCCACGCGACGGGACATATCGACCGGCTTGCCCGTCCCTCCCTCCTTTCCATGAAGCGCGAGGACTATGCCCGCGAGGAATTGGTGGCCGAGCTTGGGGCCGCGTTCGTCAGCGCCACGATCGGCATCAAGCTCCACGACCGCGAGGACCATGCCGCTTATCTGGCGAGTTGGTTGCAGGCGCTCCGCAACGACAAACGGTGCATCTTCACCGCCGCCCGCCTCGCACAGGATGCAGCCGATTGGCTGTTGAGCCGCATGGCGATCGAAACCCCCGAGCAGATGGACGAGGCGGCATGACAGACCCCCACGACCCCGGCCCCGATGAGGGCCGGGCAGTCGCGGGGCGACTGGTCTATGATCCGAGCTTCGCGACCGTCACCGAGGAGGAGTTCAACGAGCTGGTCGCCATCGTGCGTGATGGCCCCACCGCCAAGCCGTTGACCCCCGAGGCGCAATGGCGGCGCGACTATCATCGCGCGATGTTCAACCGCCGCCTTGTCGGCGTGCAACCCGACCTGTTCGGCGCGAAGCCGGTGACGCACCTGCACAGGGCGAAGCCCGGGCCAGTCGTCGACTGGAAACCCGAGCCGGTGGAACAGAAACTGGCGCGGATCGCGCATGATCGCAGCGCGACGTTCGGCATCGGCCGACCGGCCTTGAGCGACGAGGAAAAGGCCGCCGTCATTCGCGGCGCTGCCAACTGGCTTCGCGTAGGGCAGCGGGTCCGCCTTGTCGGTTCGTTCGCCTCCTATGACGGCCGCGTCGAACGCCGCGTCGGCCGCAAGGGCGTCATATGGCGCTTGTGCAGCCCGGTCTTCGCCGACCACACCTACGTCTATCTCGATCCGATCGGCGCGGAGCGCGTCGAGAAAATCGCGCAAGTCGAGCTGCGCGACGTCGCGCCGATCGAGGACGCGCTTTTGGTCCCCGTCCCCTTCCCCGCATGACCATGCAGGAGCTTGAGCCATGAACCCGCCCCAACGCCGCCCCGTGATCCGCGCCGTCGCCTTCGACGAGGTAGGCGAGGCCATCACCCGCCTGATCGTCGTTGCCGGGTCGGACACCGGCCAAGCCGCGCGCGCGGCCGACTTCCTGCTGGCGTGGTGGAACGGCGACGATAACGGCCATTTCCCGATCCTCCACCTGTGCAACTGCGATGCGATCATTTCCGAGGATATGCTGATCGTCATGGCCTATCTGGCCCAGGAGCCGACCGTCTATCCCGACGCATGGGGCTATCGCCCCGCGATGGAGGCCCTGGTCGAACAATGGCGGCTGTCGTGACCCCGCTGCGCACCGCGATCGACTTCATCACCGGCGAGCCTGTCGATCGCGACACCCGGCGCGCGCGGCTTCTCGCCGCGCGCCGCAAGCCAGTCGGCAGCATCACCCGGCGCGGCATCCTGTCGGGGCATTGGGATCAGGGCAGCGTCGTCGGAGCCTTCCGGAACGGGCGCGGCAGCTTTCTCGCCGAATAGCCCTGAAAATCGCGCGCCGCTCCCCCGCGAAGCGGACGAGCGGCGCTATCACGCTGCTACGCTAGTGCGCGACCGACATAGATTTGGGGCTTTTCGATACCCCGACATCGATCCCGGTCGATGTCACCGGAGAACAACACGCGCGCCGATCGGCACCTGGTTCTTGCGAGCGGCTATGCCGAGGCCGCGCGCCGTGTGCTGGCGGCCGAGATCGCCGACAACGTGCGCCTGCCCTACTTCGCGCTCGTCGCACACGGCCTCGAGCTGGCTTTGAAGGCGATCCTCCTTCACGACGGGCGGGACGAGGATGATTTGATCTGGATGGGGCACGATCTTGCCGGATGTCTTGACGCGGTAGAGCGCAGCCGACCTGCCTTTGTCGAGGCCGTCGCGCCGGGCTTTACGGCGATCGTCGACGCCCTCTCCTACCCCCATGCCCTCCAATGCTTCCGCTATCCGCAACGCACCCCACGAGACCTTGCGGACCCGTCCAGCGCGCTGGACGCCCTGCAGCGCCTCCTAGCGGCGGAAACGGCCGAGCGCGGCAGCTATTCCCTACCGTCCAGACTAGCAGATTGCCCGCGCTGCTGCCCGGCGTCGGCCTCTGCCTCGCCGTCACCGGCTCGGCCTACGCGCTGGAGGCGGGCGAGCGCGCACTGGCCGGCAAGGCGTGGCTGGAGGCGCTGGTGCTCGCCATCCTGATCGGCACCGCCGTGCGCAGCCTGTGGACCCCGGATGAAAGGTGGCACGAAGGCATCGCATTCAGCGCCAAATACTTACTGGAGGTGGCGGTCGTCCTGCTCGGTGCTTCGGTCATCCTATCCGGCGTCGGCTTCATCGGCGCGGGCGCGGTCCTGCGCGTTGGCAGCGGGCAGGAGGTGCACGGGCTAGCAACGGCGGCGTGCATCTGGGTGTCAGCGACGCTCGGAGCGGCAGCGGGATTGGCGGTGTGGCCACTACTTGTGGGCGGTCTGCTGCTGGCGATGCTAGTGTTGTTCGTCGGCGCACCGCTCGAACGCCGTATCCGCGAACGCGCTCGGCAGACCCCGGCCGAAGCGGACCGGCGGGACGCCGAGCAGAAACCCTGAATAATCCTTGGCGCGAAACGGTGTACCAGTAGTTTTGCAGACGGAGGACTTCATGAGCGATATCGACAAGAAGAAGCCCACCACGCAAGAATCGGCCGAGATTCTGGAGCTGGAGGAGTCGGTCCGCGCCAAAGACAAGGCGAAGGTTGACAACGTCAAGGAAGATGATCGCTCCTGAGCCGGTTGGCGCCGCTAAGCCGGGCTGAAGGAGCGAACGAGAGCGAGGCCGCCGAACAGCGCGAGCACGCCCAGCCCAACCGATCCGACAACATAAAGGGCGGCTTGCCCGACTTCGGCTCTCTCCTAAAGCAAGGCCGCTTCCAGCGAGAAGGTCGAGAAGGTCGTGACGCCGCCCAGCCCGCCGGTGGTGAGGAACAATCGCCATCCCCGGCTCGATCCGCTCCGCAACAGGAACCAGCCGTCCAGCAGACCCATAAGGAATGAGCCGAGCACGTTGATGATGGGCGTTCCGATCGGCAGGTCGGGGCCGAACAGGCGCAGGCTGAGGCCGTTCAGCCCATACCGCAGCATGCCGTCGGAACCAGTCCCGGCGAACATAATCAGGTATGGCCCCATGCCTCAGCCAGCCAGCTCGGCCGTAGACGACTAGGTACATGCCGAGAGAGAAGATCACGACCTGCCACGGCGCGCCGCGCAGCACCTTGCCGGTCTGGATCACGTTGCCCCGCCCCGCGATCACCAGCAGGAGGATTGCACCGGCAGCGGCGACGGCGCTGACCGGCACGCCAAGGGGTTCGAGCAGGAAGAAGCCGGCCAGCAGCAGCGCGAGGATGATCCACCCGGCGCGGAAGGTCGCAACGTCGCGGATCGCTTCTCGGGGCGCGCGCAGCGCCCCCACGTCATAGTCTTCTGGGAGGTCGCGCCGGAAGAACAGCAGCAGCACGCCCAGCGTGGCGGCGATCGATACCAGGTCGACCGGCACCATCACGGACGTGTATGTGCCGAACCCGATCTTGAAGAAGTCGGCTGACACGATGTTGACGAGGTTCGAGACCACCAGCGGCAGGCTGGCCGTGTCGGCGATGAACCCGGCCGCCATGACGAACGCCAGCGTCGCCTTGTCCTTGAACCCCAGCGCGCGCAGCATGGCGATGACGATCGGCGTGAGGATCAGCGCCGCACCATCATTGGCGAACAACGCCGACACCGCCGCGCCGAGCAGCACGATTAGGACGAAGAGCCGGCGCCCATGTCCCCTGCCCCAGCGCGCAACGTGCAGCGCCGCCCATTCGAAGGATCCAGCTTCATCGAGCAACAGGCTTATGACAATGATCGAGACGAATGCAGCCGTCGCGTTCCAGACGATGCCCCAAACGACCGGTACGTCGGACAGCGTGACGACCCCCGCGAGCAGCGCCAAGACGGCCCCGCCTATCGCGCTCCACCCGATTCCGAGCCCCTTGGGCTGCCAGATGACGAGCACGATCGTGACGACGAAGATCAGGACGGCAAGAAGCATCAGGAGATGCGCTGGCCCGAGGCGTCCACCACCTGTTGTCCGTCGTCCTTCGCGAACGCGCCGCGCTGATCGCCCGGCAGCAGATCAAGCACGGCTTCGGACGGCCGGCAGAGCTTCACGCCGAGCGGTGAGACGACTATCGGCCGGTTGATGAGGATCGGGTGCGTCATCATCGCATCCACCAGCGCGTCGTCGGACAGCGACGTGTCGCCCAGGCCGAGCTCCGCATAGGGCGTACCCTTTTCGCGCAGCAGCTCGCGGGGCGTTATGCCGGCGCGGTCGATCAGCTCGACCAGCAGCGCGCGCGAGGACGGAGTTTTCAGATATTCGACCACGTGCGGTTCGATGCCGGCATTGCGGATCAGGCCGAGCGTGTTGCGCGACGTGCCGCACACGGGGTTGTGATAGATCACGATATCGACGGCCACGGGCGTCCTTTCAGCAGCAGGGGGTGAGTTCGGCGATCAGCGGGGCGCACAGCTCCGCGTTGCCGGCGCAGCAATCCTTGACGAGGAAGAGCGTTAGCGCGCGCAGGCCGTCGAGATCGGCACGATAGATGATCGAGCGGCTATGACGTTCGGATCGCACCAGCCCGCCACGGGCGAGGATGCCGAGGTGTGCGGACATTGTGTTTTGCGGTACGTCGAGCTGACGGGCGATTTTGCCCGCAGCCAAGCCATGCGGTTCGTGCCGCACCAACAGGCGGAACACGTCGAGGCGTGTTCCTTGTGCGAGCGCGCCGAGCGCTGAAATTGCCGTGTTGTTTTCCATATATCCAGAATAGCAGCTATATGGTTCCGGTACAGACGTTTATAGCACCAAGTAGGCAGGCAGTCGGCACCCTACGCTCTTTTCCGAAGTCCCCAACGAGTGGGGCGGGACCCCGCGGGCACGGCTCTATCGGCCCGCTGGGCGTGCCGACCGAGCCATCGTGCCGGCGTCTCGGCCCTGCCGGGTGACGATTATCGCGTAAGGTGTGCCACGTGGCGCACCTGCGAACGCGCAGGCGCGAGCAGTGTTTCGATTGGCGTCGACGCCCTCCCCCAGAGGCCACACCGCACAGCACTTCGCGCGCAGAACCGCGTGTCGTGAGTTGATGGGCTTAGCCTGATCCCCCCGATACGTCGGGCGCAGCCTTCGGATCGGGGTCTTGCGCCTTGCCCTTCGCGGCGCCCGGCTGCTTTGCGCTCATGGCGGTCAGATAAGCGACGATCGCCGGCACGTCGGCTGCGGCGACGGGGGCTTTGTAGACCTCGCGCATCTTGGTGACCTCCGCGGTCCACTGGTCGGCGGAGAGTGGCGGCTGGTTCAGCGCCATGCTCGCCGAATGACACGAGGTGCAGTTCGCATTGATGACGTCGGCATGCGGGCCGGCGGGATATTGCCCTTCGTCGGTTGGGAGATCGACCGAAGTGGACGCCAGCGAGAAGCCGCGCGCCGAGACGCTTGGCGGCGGTGGTGCGGTCGGGGCGGCAGGCGGCGGGGCGACGCGGCTGTTCGGGGCACCGATCGCGAGCAGAAGAACGACGGTCGCGCCGACGAACCCGAACGACAGCGTGCCGATGGAAGGCGTTTTCATGGGGGAGCGCTCCTCAGCCGACGACGATGTTGGTGGTTTCGATGTTGCCGCGCATGAACCCGCCCGGGTTCCAGATCGGCGTCATCGGCTGCGCGATGCCGGCGGTGTTCCAGCAGCGCGACATCAGCCTGGTCGGGCCCGCATGCGTGAGCGGCACCTGCGCGTCCCAGCGGCGGAAACTGTATTTGCCGTGATCGGGGCCGAGCACTGTCTTGTACCAGGTCTTGCCGTTGTCGGTCGACACATCGACCTTGGCGACGCCGCAATCGCCCCCCATCGCAATGCCGCCCAGCGGGATTGACCGGTCGAACGCGATTGCCTGCCCTTCGTCGAGGCTCGTGACCCAGCTGCGCGGGATCATCTTGTTGATGGGCACGGCCGGGAAATCCTTCTGGCCAGGCCGCACGTTCGCGCCTGGAGTGTCAGGGATCTTGTACGCCTTGGCCATCCAGTAACCGTCGTCGGGTGCGGCGAGCACCTCGATGTCGTTCAGCATCTTGACCCAATAGGTCGAATACCAGCCGGGTACGATCAGCCGGACCGGGAAGCCGTTGAGGAGCGGCATCTGTTCGCCGTTCATCCCGAAGGCGAGCATCACTTCGCCGTCGCGTGCGTGGTCGATCGACAGCGACTTGGCGAAATCCGGTCCACCCGCGACCACCGGTTGGTCGAGCGCACCGAACCGCACCGCAACCGCGCCCGGCTTCACGCCGGCGATGTCGAGCACGTCGCGCAGGCGCACGCCGAGCCATTTGGCGTTGCCCATGGCCCCGTGACGCCACTGCGCACCGGCAACGGGCGGCTGGAACAGCGCACGCGAATTGCCCGAGCATTGGTTGATCGCCGCCAGCTCGACGCGTGGCAACTTCAGCAGTTGCGCGAGCGAGATCGACAGCGGCCGCGTGACCGCGCCGTGCACCTTGATCCGGAACGCCTCGACATCGATCGCGGTCGGAATGTCAGCCCAGTGCCAGCGGACGAAGAACTGGTCGTTTGGCGTGAAGACGTCGCCATTGAACACGCTCATCGGCGTTTCCAGCAAAGGCGGGTGGATACGCTGGAGGATCATGTTGCCCTTGCCGGGGAACGCACTGGTCATCGGCCGTTCCGACGGACCGCCCGGCAGGTGCAGATCGACCATGCTCTGCGCCAGCGCGGGTGCGGCGATCAGCGCGCCGCTGCCGATCGCGGCCTCTGCGAGAAAGCGACGGCGGTTCGTCGCCTGCGCCAGTTTCATATCCAGGCTGTCCACCAACATTCTCCCGTTTCTGTCATGTTCTGTATGCGCGACCCGTCCGCCGGTCTGCCCGGTACGGGTCGATCAGATTCGCCGGTTCGATCCGGCAGGACGATCGGTTTGGCCCATCAATTGGCTTGGGCAATGCAGGGCGACACGAACAGGTTGCCGCGCCAGCCGCCCGCGACCGTCTTAGCGCCGACCAGCAGCCACATTGCTGCGAGCGCCACTGTGAGGACAGTGCCGACGATCCCGAAAAAGCCGAGCTGAAGCGTCGTGCCGAGCTTGAAGGTGGCGACCGTGGAGACGCCAAGCGGGAAGGTATAGCCCCACCAGCCGAGGTTGAACGGAATGCCCGCGCGCCAGTAGCGGATCGTGATCAGCGTCGCGAGCGCCAGCCACCACAGACCGAAACCCCAGAGCAGCAGCCCGGCAATCGTGCCAATCCCCTGCGCTACCGCGCCGATCTGCCCCAGGCCGTTGGCGGCGAGGATCGCGGGCGCGTTGCTGCCGAGCACCAGCATCCCAAGCGCGCCGGTGCCAATCGGACCGAGCGCGAGCCAGCTCGAGGCGGCCATGCTCTCGTGCGGCAGCTTGTGCAGTGCCATCCGCAGGATCAGGATCGCGAGGATGCCGAACGCGACCGGCACTGAATAAGCCCAGAGCACATACGACGTTGCGAGCACGACGAACTGGTGATGCGCGTCCGCCAGATGCGGGGCGAGCAGGCCGCCGCTCGCACCTGCGACCTCCGCCGCGACCACCGGCAGCAGCCACACCGCGGTCATGCCGTCGAGCGAATGTTCGTGCCGAGTAAACATGAGGTAGGGGATCGCTACACCGCAGGCGAGCGACATCGCGACGTCGATCCACCACAATGTCTCGGCGATCGGGATCACGCCAGCGCCGAACCGCGGCAGGCCGAACGCCAGGAACCCGTTGATGATCGTCGCCAGCCCCATCGGGATCGTGCCGATGAACATCGACACGGTGTTGTGCCCGAAGATCCGCCGCGCCTCGTGTCCGAACATCGTCCAGCGCGCGGTGTAGAGCCCGGCGAACAGCGTGAAGAGCGCGATGTTGAAGTACCACAGCGCCTCGCCGACCGGGTGCAGCGATGCGCCGACGCCCGGCACCTGCGGCAAGGCGAGCGCGAGAATGCCGGTGCCCATCGTAGCGGCGAACCAGTTGGGGGTGAACTGCCGGATCATCTCGCGCGGGGAGTCGAGCCGGCTGAGGGGCTTCAGGCCATCGAGAACGGGTTTCAGATCGGCGGTCACTTGCCAGTCTCCTTGATGAGATCGGTCAGCGCATCGGCCGCCCGCGTTCGATACCGCTCTTTATGGCGCAGCGCGTAGAACGGACGCCGCGGCAGACCGAGCGGCAGATCGTGCAACGTGCCGGCCGCGATTGCAGGTGCGACGACATGCTGCGACAGCACCGCGACGCCCGCCCCGGCCTCGACCGCGCTACGTACCGCCTCGTTCGATGGTAGCATCAGCGCCACGGTGAGGTCCGACGGATCGACGCCGCGCTGGCGCAGCACCTCCTCGAACGACGAGCGCGTGCCCGATCCCTGCTCGCGGACGATCCAGCGTGCGGCGCGGATCCAGTCCTCGTCGATCGTGTCGGCTGCGCGGTCGCTTACCAGCACCATGCGGTCGTTCGCGACCGTCCAATGCGCGAGCGCGGGCTCGTCGATCACACCCTCGACGAAGCCGAGCTCGACCGCACCGTCGAGCACGCGCGCCGCGGCCCCCTCGGTGTTGTCGATCGCCAGTTCGATTGAGATCGCGGGGTAGCGCGCATGGAACGCGGCCAGCTGGCGGGGCAGCCAATAGCCCGCGATCGTCTGGCTTGCGACTAGCCGCAGAGTGCCGCGCTCCAGTCCTGCATATTCGGCCAGTGCAAGTTCCGCGCTGGCGGCACGGCCAAGCACTGCGCGTGCGTCGACCAGAAACATGCGGCCCGCTTCGGACAGTTCGATCCCACGGCCGACCCGGTGGAACAGCGGCACGCCGTGCCGGGCTTCCAGCGCGGCGATGGCAGCGCTTGCGGCTGACTGCGTCACATTGAGCGCTTCGGCCGCGCGCGTCATGTGCTCGCGCTCAGCGACACCGACGAAAATCCTGAGTTGTTCCAGGGTCATGCCCGATCTCCTTGCCCCAATGATAGGGAAAGGAGATCAATCGCACCAACCAAAGATTACGGTCATTCCAATCAGATATACCGGTCGTTCATTTCAGAATGTCGATAACCGCCTCACGTTCATCGACCAGTTCGGCAATCGTGCGATCAAGCATCGTTCGCTGGAATGGATCGAGGATCAGTCCTTCGATACGCGCATACCCACCGCTTTTGCAGTGCACCGGCACGCCGCACACCAGCCCTTGCGGGATACCGTAGGAGCCATCTGACACCACGCCCATCGACACCCAATTGTCGCCTGCGCCGTGCACCCAATCGCGCAGATGGTCGATCGCCGCATTTGCTGCCGACGCGGCCGAGGACGCACCCCGTGCTTCGATGATCGCGGTTCCGCGCTGCGCAACGGTGGGGATCAGGGTCTCGCGGTACCAGGCCTCGTCTCCAATACGGTCGGCAAGCTTTTGGCCATCGAGTTCGGCATTCCCCCAGTCGGCAAACATCGTCGGCGAATGGTTTCCCCAGACGACGAGCTTTGTAATCGCATCGACACCGACACCCGCCTTGGCCGCAAGCTGTCCCTGCGCGCGGTTGTGATCGAGGCGGATCATCGACGTGATGTTTTCGGCAGGGAAACCCGGTGCGCTTTGCGCAATGATCCAGGCATTTGTGTTGGCGGGATTACCGACGACCAGGATCTTGGCGTCGCGTTTGGCCACTGCGTCCAGCGCTGCGCCCTGCGTCTTGAAGATCGCTGCGTTGGCAGCGAGCAAATCACGGCGCTCCATGCCCTTCGAGCGGGGACGAGACCCGACCAGCATGGCCGCATCGATGTCCTTGAAAGCCACCATCGGATCATCAGTAATGATCACATCTGCCAGCAGCGGGAACGCGCAATCCTCCAGTTCCATGACCACGCCGCGTACTGCGTCCAGCGCCTGCGGCACGTCGAGCAGTTGAAGGATAACGGGCTGGTCCGGTCCGAACACGTCACCCTGCGCGACCCGGAAGAGCAGCGAATAGCAAATTTGTCCTGCGGCACCGCTGATCGCGATCCTGACGGGGGGCTTGGTCATTTTGGAAAGGGCTTTCGTTGGGAGATTACAGACGGTGTGAGACCGATCAACGCGCCGCCAGGGCAAGCGCCGCATCGCGCCCGGATGGCACCAGATTGGCGAGACCTTTTCCTGATCTTACGGCACCAGGAACGTAGATCAGGCTCTGCGCATCCGTACTGATCGGGATCGTCGACACGGTGGTGTACGTCAGCGTGTCGATCCCAGCGACCTTGTTGGTTCCGGCCAGGCTGGCATAGATCCTCGTACCATCGCCCGACGGCCAAACCGCACTCGGAGCCGCTTGTAGCGGGACGGTTGCCACAGCCTCCAGGCTGTCGGTTCTATAGACCTTGATTGCAGGTTGATCGCCGCCAACGCTGACATAGGCAAAGGAATCGTCTGCGCGCTGGGCGAAGTTGACCGCGCCCGTTGCTGGACCAGTGTTTATCACTTCGCGTACCGCAAACGGCGGTTTGGCAGCAAAGACCGTGGTCGTGCCGCTCTCGCGGCGTGTTGCCCAGATCTGTTTGCCATCTGGCGAGACCGCGATTGCTCCCGCACCTGCACCGTTGCTGGCAACGTGTCCGACGACGCGCCGATGCTCGACGTCGACAACCAGGATGGACGGCCTTTCAGTAAGCGATACAAAGGCATAGCGTCCGTTTGGCGACAGGATGGTCGCGCCCGCTCCGCCACTTGCTGGTACGCGGGTGATCTCCCGCGCTGTCTTAGGATCCACGACCGCGATGGCATGTTCATCGCCGAGCGAAACCCAAAGTTCGTGCCCATTGGGCGTAAACGCGACGGCGGTAGGAGACGTCTGGAACACGGTCCGGCCTCGTTCCGTGTTCGTGGCCAGATCTACGAGCGTCACACTGTGCTGCGCTAATGCCGATACCGCCAGGGTCCGCCCGTCACGCGTTGCAGCCAGGTGCTGGACTTTGGGGCTGGAAAAGCTGGGCTCAGCTATCGCGCTTTTGGCGAGGTCGATGCGTCCCAGTTCGTTGCCCGCTGCAGGATCGATGACAACGATCTTCGTCGATGTCGGGTCAGACACATAGATCCGGTCATGATGGCTAAGGTCGATATCAGCCTTCGACCACGGTGCCTGAACCGCCTTGATATCGTAGGGAAAGTCGTCCGCCGCAGGTGCAGCCCAATAGGCCTGAGCGATCGCCGGGACTGGCGCTACGGAGGCCAACATCGCGGCAACCAAAACGATCGCAGCTTTCATCGTTCGATCCTTATCGCGGATCCGGCGGGTGATCGTGCCAGTCCGATGCCGCTAGATCGACCGATATGTCCCCTGCGTCCAACGCATGGTCGCGATGGTTTCAATACGAAAACGCGATCATAGATTGTCTACCGTTCTTGTTAGATGATCGGAACGACTGTGGTTATGCGTTGGACCGACCGCCCCGCCGCAATCATCTATCCTGTCACGCTCGGCATTCATCGAGACGCGCGGAGACTTCCTCATGGCAACACAGCCGATCTACGATCTCGCTACCGAGACACTCGTTGCTCCTACGCCTGTGCGCCGACATCTCACAATCGTGCCGGATGCAGGCAATTATGACGACCTGGAAAGAACCGCTCCAGGCATCGCATCGCGCGGCGTCCATCCTGCCACGTTGGGCTTGCTCGTCGGCGTGTATGCAGTAATGTTGCTGACTTTCTGGACCTTCTTCGCACGTGATGCAGCTACGGCGCTCGTCCTGACGGTCGTGTCGGTCTTCATGATCCTGTATTTCGGTCTGATTGCTGGCGGCATCGTACTCAGCGATACTCCCGCCCCCGGCGAACATCTCCGCTCGTTCCCGGAGTTCATCAAGGGCCCGGTCGATATTTTGACGGGCACGATCACAGGGCGCGAAGCGGCTGTACAGATGCTCTTCTCCCGGCCTGCATGGCCGTGCTAGCAACGATCATCGGCATCATCGCTCGCGTGTCGTAAACAGTAAAACTAGGGACAGGACGATGAGATCACGCATGACCTTGCTGATGGCGATAGGCTTGTCCGTATCGACCGCTGCTATCGCGCAAACGGACGGCTTCGCGTCCGCGATGGATGCGGCGATGACGCGGATGCACGGCGCGATGATGACCGGCTATTCAAACGATCCCGATCGCGACTTCGCAAGGATGATGATCCCGCATCATCAAGGCGCGATCGACATGGCCGAAATCGAACTGCGCTATGGCAAAGACGAACGCCTGCGCCGGCTTGCGCAGGGAATCATCGTCGAACAGCGTCAGGAAATCGCGGTGATGCAGGGCATCCTATCCGAAGGCGGCGCGTTGCCACGTCACACCGAACCGACCGCGACCGGTCACCCCCATCACGGAGACCGTCCATGAAGCGTTTCACCCTAACCGCCTGCGCCGCCTTGTGCTTTTCAGGCCCTGCGTTTGCCCAGCAAGTGCCCAATGCGACTCCCGACATCCCTGTCAGCGCGCAGGACCGGTTCTACACGTCGGACCAGTTCTCCAACACCGTGTCGGTGATCGACCCATCAACCAACACGCTGCTCGGCGTCATCAAGCTCGGCGACCAGACCCCCGCCAACCTCAGCCCGCTCTACAAGGGGCAGCTGCTTGTCCACGGCATGGGGTTCTCGCCCGATCGTAAGACGCTGGCGGCGATCTCGATCGGTTCGAACTCGGTGACGTTCATCGATACCGCGACCAATGCCGTGAAGCACACGACCTATGTCGGGCGCTCGCCGCATGAGGCGTTTTTCCGCCCCGACGGTCGCGAAGTCTGGGTCGCGGTGCGCGGCGAGGATTATATCCAGGTGCTCGACGGCAAGACCTTCGCGCCGACCACGCGCATCCCCGTCCCCAACGGCCCCGGCATGACGATTTTCTCGCCGAACGGGAAATACGGCTATGTCTGTTCGAGCTTCTCACCCGAGACCGTGGTGATCGACACCGCCTCGAAGAAGATCGTCGGTCGCGTCAAGCAGGCAAGCCCGTTCTGCCCCGACATCGCCGCGACGCCCGACGGCAAGCAGGTCTGGCTGACGCTGAAGGACGTCGGCAAGGTCATGGTGTTCGACGCCAAGCCACCCTTCGCAGTGCTGAAGACGTTCGACACCGGCGCGATCACCAACCACGTCAACATCGCCCGCACCAAGGCCGGCCAGTTCGCCTATGTGACGGTCGGCACCGAGAATGTCGTGAAGGTGTTCCGCACCACCGACTTCGTGCAGGTCGCGAGCATCCCGGTCGGCGCGCTGCCGCACGGTCTGTGGCCGTCGGGCGACGGCTCGCGGATCTATGTCGGGCTGGAGAACGCCGACGCTGTTGCGGCGATCGACACCGCCAGCAACACCGTCATCGCGACGATTCCGATCGGTCAGGGGCCGCAAGGCGTGGCCTATGTTCCCGGCGCGGTGCCGGTAGGCGACGGCAGGGCAAACCTGATACCGCTCGCACAGGCCGGCATGAAGATCCAGCTAACCCTCGCTGGGACTGGCCGCAGCCAGGTCACGCTGTTCGATCAAGGCCAAGTCCAGATCCTGCAGGCGGCGGTTGCGGGCCTCAGCCCAAAGATGCCCTATGTCCTTGGGCTATCCTCCCGCGCTGATGGTGGCGGCGTGATCCAGCCTCTGGCAAAGTTCATGACTAATCCGGCGGGCGGCGCGATCGTCAACACGCTCGGACCGCTCCGCCAGATCGTCAGCGACGCGAAGGGCGACATGCGCCGGTACCTCGTCATTGCGTCAGGCGACCCGATAATGCCGGGCGCTGTCGTTCAGGTGCAGAAATGAGGGTTCAGGTGAACTCTGCGCCCCGCTGTCCGTGTCCGGTATCTTGGTCATGACGCCGGTATAGGTTGCCGCAGCGTCTTGAGGCTGTCGGAAAACACATGTTTTCGGACACCCTTGGGTGATCCCTCGGCTTTGGTCGGCAATCCTGCGCCTGAATAGTCGACAAACCCTGTCGCTTTGATGTAGTGTACGACAAAGTGGTTTTGAGGGTTTGTCGTACATGCTGGTCGGATATATGCGGGTGTCATCGGCCGATGATCGCCAAACTGTCGATCTTCAGCGCGACGCTCTGGTCGCGGCGGGTGTCGATCCGCGTAATTTGCATACTGATAAGGCATCGGGAGCACGCGACGATCGACCGGGCCTGAAGGACTGCCTCGATTATCTGAGTGCGGGCGATACGCTGATCGTGTGGAAACTCGATCGGCTTGGGCGATCGTTGCCGCATTTGCTGGCGATCGTCACTGACCTGAAGGCGCGTGGCATCGCGTTCCGTTCGCTGACTGAGCAGATGGATACGAACACGCCGCACGGCGAACTGCTATTTTCGCTGTTCGGCGCGCTGGCGCAATATGAGCGCGCGCTGACGCGCGAGCGGGTGATGGCGGGACTGGCGGCTGCAAAGCGTCGAGGGCGCCAGGGTGGACGGCCTCCCATGATCGACACTGAGACCCTTGAACGGATTACTGCCGCGCTTGATGGCGGAGCAAGCAAGGCATCCGTCTGTCGCACCTTCAAGGTGCCGCGTTCGACCTTGATTGGCACTCTTGCCCGGATCGGTTGGGCGCCGCCCGCCAAAGCCTAACCCAATGCCTCGTCGCGCCGTGCTGTCGGACGAGCAACGCATGGCGTTGCTCGCACTTCCCGATGATGAAACCACGCTCGTTCAGCACTGGACGTTGAGTGAGGATGACCTGGCTATCATCGTGCGCCGCAGGCGACCGCATAATCGTCTGGGTTTCGCGATCCAGCTATGCGCGCTGCGCTATCCCGGCCGTTTGCTGCGCCCGGGCGAATTGATCCCCGATACGCCGCTCGCGTTCGTCGCCGAGCAATTGCAGATCGCGCCCGAGGTGCTGGCCGATTATGCGACGCGCGGCCCGACCCGGTACGAACAGCTCGATGCGCTGCGCGAGGGCTTTGGGTTCACACAGTTCAGCCGGCCATTGCGAGCGGCGTTGCAGGAATGGCTGCTGCCGATTGCGCTGACGACGACCAGCGGGGCTGGGCTGGCACGGTCGCTACTAGGCGAGTGCCGACGACGGCGCATCATCGTACCTGGCATCAGTTCGGTCGAACGGATGGTTGCGCAGGCGTTGCTCGACGCCGAGCGCCACGTCGCCGAGCATCTGACCCGAGGGCTGGAGACTGGGCAACGCCGTCTGCTTGACGCCCTTCTTCTGCCTCACGCCGGCACGAACCTCAGCGGCCTCGGATGGGTGCGGCAGCCGCCCGGCAGGCGCAGGCGGCGTCCGAGCAGATCGCTCTTGAAGCCGGCCTCGAAGGTCTCGGCCTTCTCCTGCTTGACGACGTCCGACACGCCCGTGACCCCGGCCGCAGCCGCGACCGCCGCCACGCCGCTCTGGTTGAACTGACCGGACCGGAAGCCGACCCCCCAGGAGCCGAACAGGTTGACGTTGTCGCTGACCTTGTACTTGGCTGAGAATTTCGGCTGGAACAGATCATAGCTGTTGCGCTTGATGCAGTCGTCCGGGGTCGCCGCCGAGCATCCGGCCGGCAGCGAGCCAGTCTGATCGACGCGCACCGCTTGACGCCGGCGATCCTTGTCATAACGCCCCGCGAAAGACAGTTCGAGACGGTCGGTCAAGTCATAGGCGACGTTGCCGAACAGCGCCCAGGCGCGATTGTGGTTGTTGTCGGCGAGGAAGGACAGCGTCGGGTTCGCCAGATTGCCGAATTGCGGCTGCCTCTTGACGGTGACGATCCCCTGGAGGTTGTCGTCGCCGGTCGACGTCGAGATGAAGCGCTTGGTATCGAGATAATAGACACCGGCCATCCAGCGGAACGACTGGTTCGACGGAGAGGGTGTCCGCCAAACTTTCTGTTTCATGAGGGTTCGATTTCTACCAAGGCATTTCATTAAAAGTATAGATATCAATCAATTGATGGAATAAGACTTCCCTAGCAGTCTCTCGACATCCTGCTCAATCTCAGTCATAAAGTGGGGCCGAAAGTAGGGCCCAAAGTGGGGCCGGGAGGCGAAAGTGTCGCGAACGCTGAACAGGCTGACGGCAGTGCAGGTAGCGAAGCTGAAGACGGATAGCCGTCATGCCGACGGTGGCGGCCTTTACCTGTCGATCGATGGTAGCCGGCGGCGCTGGATTTTCCTCTATACGCGCTTCGGAAAGCGTGCCGAGCTTGGGCTCGGCAGCGCCCGCGACCTTTCGCTGGCCGACGCGCGGGCGAAGGCGGCCGAGCTGCGCGCAACCATCGCGTCGGGCAAGGATCCGAAGGCCGAGCGCATCCGCCACAACGAGATCCCGAGCTTCGGCGAATGGGCGGACCGTTATGTCGAGACGATGCGGCCCTCCTGGAGAAACGCCAAGCACGCCGCGCAGTGGACGATGACGCTGACAGTCTATGCCAAACCGATCCGGAGCCTGCCGGTCAATGAGGTCAGTACCGAGGATGTGCTCTCAGTGTTGCGACCACTCTGGGCACGGACGCCCGAGACTGCTGAGCGGCTGCGCGGTCGCATCGAGAACGTGCTCGATGCTGCGCGGGCCAAGGGCTTCCGAGGCGGAGAAAACCCGGCGCGTTGGCGCGGGCATCTCGACCAGCTGCTGCCCAAGCGGCAGCGCCTGTCGCGCGGGCATCATACGGCGCTGGCCTATGACGCGATCCCTACGTTCATGGTGTCACTCGACGAGCGGCCGGCGATGGCGGCACGCGCACTCGCATTCACGATCCTGACGGCGGCACGTTCGGGCGAAGTGCTGGGCGCTCGCTGGCCCGAGATCGATCTCGACAAGGCTGTTTGGACCGTGCCGGCCAGACGCATGAAGGCGGGGCGTGAACACCGCGTTCCATTGTCGCCGCAAGCGATGGCGATCGTCTCAGCGCTTCATGAAGATGGCGAGACAGGGTTCGTGTTTTCCGGCACGTCTCCCGACAAACCGCTGTCGATCATGGCGATGTCGATGCTGCTGCGGCGCATGAAGGCCGGCGTCACGGTGCATGGCTTCCGATCGAGCTTTCGGGACTGGGCTTCGGAGACAACGGGTTTCCCGCATGAGGTCTGCGAAATGGCGCTTGCGCATACCATCCCTAACAAGGCCGAGGCCGCCTATCGGCGCGGCGATCTCTTCGAGAAACGTCGCAGGCTCATGGAAGCCTGGGGGCGCTACTGCGCAGGGGAGCCGAACGCGGCCGCGCAAGCTGCGGCCTGATCGCGCTTACTCCGCGGGTAGGTCGTCAACATGGAAGAACATCGGGTTCTTCATCCATGCGCTGACGGCAGACTCGCGCCAGCCGGTGCAGCGCGTGGCGATCCGGACCTGCTTAGGAAAGCTGCCGGCCTGTATCTTCCGGTAGAGCGTCGAACGGCTGAGCCCCGTTCGGTCGAGGACGGCTTTGAGGCGGATGATGCGGTCATGGGACATGGCTGGTCCTTCCTTAAGCGGTTGTCAGCTTCCCCAGTCGGGTCAGGATGCCGGGTCCGGTACGGGCGTCAAGAGTGGCGGAAATGGCGCCATCTCATAGCAAACGGTCCCGTGGGATCGCCCAGGACGTCACCGGATGTCAGTGCACGTCAGTTCGCCGCCAAAGATTTTTTTGCAGCAGATCGCGGCGATGCAGGCCTTGCGTCCCAT
The DNA here is from genome assembly GCF_027925545.1 of Sphingobium sp. BS19. Taxonomy (NCBI): domain Bacteria; kingdom Pseudomonadati; phylum Pseudomonadota; class Alphaproteobacteria; order Sphingomonadales; family Sphingobiaceae; genus Sphingobium; species Sphingobium sp. BS19. The sequence continues at coordinate 60,816 of NZ_BSEF01000022.1, read as the reverse complement.
GATGTCCCGCGCGCCTGATCGGCGCGCCAATCAGGCGCCGGGCTTTTGCCCGGCGGCGTGTTTGTTCCGTCTGTTCCGGTCGGGAGCGGGCGTCACGGGTCTTTGGGCGGGCCGCGCCGGCCTGCAACCTGCCTGCGGCAGGCCTTCCTCTTTGTTCCAGCCCTTCGGGTGCAGGCCGCCTCATGCGGCCCACCTGATCCCGTTCCTGCCGCCCGCCCCCGCCCTTCCGGCCGGGGCCGCGGCTTTGGCAGGAGAAGGATGATGAACGGCAAATCTGTACCTGAACCCGGCGTGCCCCTTGAGCGCGACCGGCACGCGGTGATGCGGGCATGGCTGCGGAAGCTGCCCGAGCGGACACTGATGGTGTTCATCGCCCACAGGGTCGAGGGCAAGTCTTACGCCGAGATCGCCGCAGAACTGCGCATCGGCGAATGGCGCGTGCGCTGGCACATGCGCCGGGCCATCCGGCATATCGTGAAGATCGGCAGGCCCTACCGGGAGGCGTTCGCGGCGCTCGACCCGGTATCGCAGCAGATCATGGAGCTCGCCTGGGACGGGCTGCTCAACGACCGGATCGCGCTGCGCCTCGGCCTCTCGGTCCGCGACGTGGAAACCCGCATGGCGGCGGCACTGGTGGCGCTCCACAGGGCTGCAACCCTCTGATCAGGGGGTTGTGGTACCCATAGCTGCAGCAACAGCCTGTTCTTGCAGTGCAAAGTCATGTCTGAGTTGTTAGGAAGGTCTCCTATGCGCACGAGCCTCGATCATCTGCCGCCCGCAAAGCAGCGCGAGCTTGAGCGCGTCGTCGAAATCCTGTTCGAGGAGTTCAATGACGTCCTCGCGCTCGCCAGCACCAGTGGAAGAAGAAGGGCCGCATCACCAAGGTCATTCTCTACGGCAGCTACGCACGCGGCGGCTGGGTCGACGAACCGCACACCGCCAAGGGCTACAAGTCCGACTTCGACCTCCTCGTCATCGTCAACGACAAGCGGCTCACCGACTATGTGAAATACTGGGCGAAGGCCGAGGAGCGTTTCCACCGCGAGTACGGCATCACGAAGAGCATCAAAACCCCAGTCAACTTCATCGTGCACACGCTGCAGGAGGTGAACGACGGCCTTGCCCATGGCCGGTATTTCTTCATGGACGTCGCCAAGGACGGCATCGCGCTCTACCAGAGCGACGACAGCGTGCTCCATACGCCAAAGCCCAAGACGCCGAAGGATGCGCTAAAAATGGCGCGGGAATACTTCGATGAGTGGTTTCCTTCGGCGATGAAGCGCTACAATATCGCCAAGTTTGACGTCGGGCAGGGCTACCTAAGAGATGCGGCCTTCGATTTTCATCAGGCAACCGAGCGACTCTACCACTGCGTGCTTCTGGTCTGCACGTTCTATACTCCACACGTTCACAACCTCGGTTTCTTACGGTCACAGGCCAACCTCATCGACCGGCGCCTGATGTATGTCTGGCCCGAGGACAACCGCAAGCAGCGCGTGATGTTCGAGAAGCTCAAGCAGGCCTATGTGAAGGCGCGCTACTCGAAGCATTACCGCATCAGCGAGGAAGAACTCACGTGGCTCGGCGAGCAGGTCGAGGAGCTCGGCCGCGTCGTCCACGCTGTGTGAAGCGAGCGGATCGCCGAGCCTGAAGTGGCCGCCAAGGGCTGATTTAGGCCGATAGCGACAGGTACGGTCTCTCGCAGTGCAGCGTGACAGCGGCGATAGCCGCCGACAAAACGGTCGTTCCGCCACCAAAAACCGAGATTTGTTAGCTGCCTTTGTTTCATGCGCGAATGCCGGCTTCCGAAAACGTCGAGAAGCCGGTGAGGGATCAAATTTCGGTCCGTTCGGACAGCGTGAGAGGATCATCGACATCTACGCCGAGGTATCTGATTGTATTCTCGATGTTGGTATGGCTGAGCAGGATTTGTACGGCGCGGAGATAGCCTGTGGCTTTGTAAATCAGCGAAGGCTTCGTTCTTCGCATCGAGTGCGTGCCACATTCCCGACTGTCGAGACCAATCGTTAACACCCATTTGTCGACGAGACGTGCATATTGCCTTGCGCTCGAGTGACCGAGACAATCGATCCTGCTTGGGAATACAAAATCACGGGTCGTTCCGCTACGCCGCTCAAGCCATGCGTTTAGGCTCTTGCGTGCCTTTCCCGAGTTTCATGCACTGTTCTCGGCTGTGCAGACGGAACCTAGCAGGTGAGAGCGTGGCGGTCACTTGCAATCCCGTGCGCGGTCATCGCAGGAGCTCATCCGGAAGGTCAGCAAAAAGCGCGGCGGTGCGACGGACATGCGCTCGCATTCGCTGTTCGGCGGCCTCACCGTCACCTTTCAGAATGGTGTTGAGGATGCCGATGTGATCTTCGCGCGAGTGGCGCCATATGGTCGGCGACATTAGCCTGAAGAATATCGAGCTCAGCTCGGGAAGCTGCATTTGTACCAGTACGCGCTCGATGACGGGGCTTTCCGCCGCGTCGACGACAAGTTGGTGCAGATGCTCGTTTGCCTCCATCAGGATAAGGCCGCTGTCGTCGACATTCCGCAGCGATTCCTCGTCAAGCGCGCGCTCTATTGATTCGAGGTGAGGCGAGGTGGCCGCACGCAGCGCCGCGCGGCGCGCCGCAAGACCTTCCAGAAGTTCGCGAACTTCGAAAACCTCGACCATCATCGCCTTCGAGGCTCGCGCCACGACAGCACCTTTGTTGCCCTCGATCGCAACCAGACCTTCAGCGGCCAGCAAGCGCAGCGCTTCGCGTACAGGCCCTCGGCCAAGGCCCGTGAGGCTGCTGAGCTCGCTTTCCACAAGGCGCTGGCCGGGCGCGAATCGTGCTTCGAGAATCGCACCGCGGATGAAAGCTGCAGCCCGGTGTGCCGGCGATTCTTCCTTGTCGAGCGAAGTCATGGTCGTTGAAATCATGCGCCAATTTTCTCCTAGCCACCCACAAATAAAAGTGGGTTGACGATTGTTTTGAAGATTGTTAGCAATCTCGTCAACAATAACGTTGGGATTTTATAGGACGTGGCTAACCAACCATCAATCGCCGAGCGCAGAACCAAGGTTTGGGAGCCTTATATCCGTGCGAAACTCGGGTTCCGAAACCATTGGTATCCCGTTCGCCTCGCGAGCGAAATCGCCGAAGGTACTCCCGTTCCCGTCAAGCTCCTGGGAGAGAAGATTCTGCTCAATCGCGTGGGCGGCAAGGTCTATGCGATCCAGGACAGGTGCCTGCATCGCGGTGTAACGCTTTCCGACCGGGTCGAGTGCTATTCCAAGAACACCATATCCTGCTGGTATCACGGCTGGACATATCGCTGGGACGATGGCCGCCTCGTCGATATCCTCACAAACCCCGGCAGTGTGCAGATCGGCCGGCGCGCTTTGAAGACGTTCCCGGTTGAAGAGGCCAAAGGTCTTATCTTCGTTTACGTAGGCGACGGCGAACCAACGCCGCTTATCGAAGATGTGCCGCCCGGCTTCCTTGATGAAAACCGCGCCATTCACGGCCAACATCGGCTCGTGGCCTCGAACTGGCGCTTGGGTGCGGAAAACGGCTTTGATGCGGGGCACGTCTTCATTCACAAGAATTCGATCCTGGTGAAGGGCAACGATATCATTCTGCCGCTTGGCTTTGCGCCTGGCGATCCCGACCAGCTTACGCGTTCCGAGGTTGCTGCGGGCAAGCCCAAAGGTGTTTACGATCTGCTTGGCGAGCATTCGGTGCCGGTTTTCGAAGGCATGATCGAAGGCAAACCTGCAATCCATGGCAACATTGGCAGCAAGCGCGTCGCCATCAGCATATCGATCTGGCTGCCGGGCGTACTCAAGGTCGAACCGTGGCCGGATCCCGAGCTCACGCAGTTCGAATGGTACGTGCCGGTCGATGAGACCAGCCACCTCTACTTCCAGACGCTGGGCAAAGTCGTGACGTCAAAGGAAGCGGCAGACTCCTTCGAGCGAGAATTCCACGAAAAATGGGTAGGCCTCGCGCTTAACGGCTTCAATGATGACGACATCATGGCACGTGAATCGATGGAGCCGTTCTACGCTGATGATCGCGGTTGGTCCGAAGAAATCCTGTTCGAGCCGGACCGCGCAATCATCGAGTGGCGGGGGCTTGCCAGTCAGCACAATCGCGGCATTCAGGAAGCACGTTGATGGGCACGACCGCCTCCTATCCAGTAAACCGGCTGATGCAGGAGCTCTTTACAAACCCCGGCAATGTCGAATTGTTCAGGGCGGACAGAGAGGCGCTATACGAGCGCTATGGTCTTTCGAGCGCACAACGCGCAGCGCTTGACGAGGGCGGATTTGGCGCTCTCACCGCAGTCGGTCTTCATCCGGTTTTGCAGATGCATCATTTCATGCTGACAAATCCGATGGCGCCAGACTTCGTCAGCGTTAAGGCGTACCGGAAAATGGTCGATCGCAATGGCTGAAATCGTTGGAGTATTCGCCACCTCGCATGTTCTATTCGGTTCGCCCGATGGAGATGCCCAGGCGCTTCGTGTCGTCGAGGGCATGAACGAGATCGGCAGGCGTGTTCGCCTCTTGCGGCCAGACCTGCTGATCGTCATCGGCTCGGACCATCTTTTCAACATCACGACGCGTCTTCAGCCGCCCTTCACGGTTGGTGTTTCGGATACGTTCACTCCGCTGGGCGATATGGACATTGAGCAGCGGCCTTTTGCCGGAAACCGGGCCTTCGCGGAATCGCTGTGCGCGCGAGCGGCCGATCGCTTCGACCTCGCGCAGGGCGAAGAGCTTCGCCCGGATCATGGCGTGATGGTGCCGTTAATGTTCATCGACCCCGATGGCAGGATTCCGGTCGTCCCAATCTACGTCAACGCCAACATGACGCCGCCGCCGACTGCAGCGCGCGCGGCACAGCTTGGTGATATCGTCGCCGAAGCAGTCGGGCTCGACCTGCCTTCGCATCTGCGCGTTGTCGTGGTTGCAACAGGCGGTCTCAGCCATTGGATCAACATCCCGGGACATGGTGAAGTCAACGCGGAGTTCGACCGCCGCGTTATCGCCGCGTTCCAATCGGGCGATATGCGCTGGCTCAGGGCTATCGATACTGAAACGTTGCTCAAAAACGCGGGTAACGGCGGTCTGGAAATCGTCAACTGGGTGATGGCAGCGGCCACCTTGCCGGGCCGGAGGGCTGAGAAAATCTATTACGAACCGATGCCTCAATGGATGACGGGGATGGGCGGAATAGCAATCGTTTAGGCGTTTGGCGGCGGGTTCGCGCGCCTCAAGGGAGACAAGAACATGGTTTTGGCTGCAACAGCCGGACGGTCGGTGACCGTTCGCGGCATGGAGACGTATTACCACGAGCAAGGCAGCGGCGATGTCGTGGTGCTGGTTCATGGCGGCGGCGCTGGTGCCGACAGTATGGGCAACTGGCGCGGCGTTATGCCGGTCCTGGCGGATCGCTATCGCGTGATTGCGGTCGACATGCTTGGATTTGGACGCACTGCGAAACCCGCCGATCCATTCGTTTTTTCACAAGCGGCGCGAACCGATCACCTTGCAGGCTTTCTCGATGCGCTCGGGCTTTCAAATGTCGCGCTTGTCGGCAATTCGATGGGTGGCGCATCGGCGCTCGGCGTCGCGGTCGAACGGCCGGGACTCGTTCGCAAACTCGTCCTGATGGGCAGCGCCGGTCTGGTGTCGAAAATCGATCCTGCGCTCGAACCCGTGCTTGGATATGATTTCACGCGCGAAGGCATGATCCGTCTCGTCCGTGCACTAACGACCGACAATTTCCAGATCGACGATGCGATGATCGACTACAGGTATGCACTGTCGGTAGATCCGGAAACGCGCCGCGCTTACAGCGCCACGATGCAGTGGATCCGCGACCAGGGCGGCCTCTACTACGAAGACGATTATATCCGGCGCATCACCGCGCCGACTCTCATCGTAAACGGCAAGCTCGACAAGGTTGTTCCGCTCGCCAACGCATACAAGTTCCTTGAGCTAATTGGTCCGAGCTGGGGCTACATCATGCCCGACTGCGGGCACTGGGCGATGATCGAACATCCGGTCGATTTCGCGCGCACGACGGCCGCATTCATCGAGGCTGCGCAGTGATTGGCGGAAACGTCGGCGTTCCGGCGAAGGAGGTGACGCAATGACCGCAAAGGTCCGCGTGATCTTCCGCGCAGCCGGCGGCTTCGAGCATCTGGTCGAAACCGAAGCGGGAGTATCGCTCATGGAAGCGGCCGTTCTGAACGGCGTGGACGGTATCGAAGCCGTTTGCGGGGGCGCCTGTGCCTGCGCCACGTGCCACGTTTACGTTGGCCCCGAGTGGCTAGATGCGCTGAAACCGCCGAGTGAGACCGAAGACGAAATGCTCGATTGCGTAGCGGAACGTGCGCCGCATTCGCGGCTGTCCTGCCAGATCCGCCTTACCGACCTGCTCGACGGCCTGACCCTGGAACTGCCGAAGGCACAGTCATGAAACACAAGAAGAACACCAAAATTGTCGAGGGGAGAGAGATCATGTGCAAGCTTCTTATGGGCTCCGCGCTTGCGGTATTGGCCAGCGCATCGGCTCCAGCGTTCGCGCAGCAAACGGACGGTGTTGAAGTCGATGCGTCCGAGCTGGAGATTATCACCGTTACGGCGCGGCGCGTCAGCGAAAATCTTCAGGATTCGCCCGTCGCCATCTCAGCGTTTGGCGAGAACGCCATTCGCGAGCGCGCGATCAACAATGTGTCGGACATCGGCAAGTTCACGCCGAGCCTCAGCTTCGATTCCGCAGCGGCAGCTTCGGGATCGAGCAACTCGGTCACTGTGTTTCTGCGCGGTATCGGGCAGACCGACTTCAATATGACGGTAGATCCTGGTGTCGGCATCTACCTCGATGGCGTCTACATCAGCCGCTCGGTTGGCGCGCTGCTCGAGACGCGCGACGTCGAGAGCATTCAGGTGTTGCGCGGTCCGCAGGGCACACTGTTTGGCAAGAACACCATTGGCGGCGCTGTTATCGTCACGTCACGGCGCCCGGACGAACAGCTTGGCGGTAACATTGAGGCCACGACCGGCTCGTACAACCGGATTGACGTCGGCGCACGGATCAACGTGCCGGTATCCGAAGATTTCCGTTTCTACGTCAGCGGCCTTGCGCTGACGCGCGACGGTTATGTCGAGCGACTTGTCGATGGACAGAAGAAGGGCAACCAGAACAGCTACTCAGGCCGTTTCGTCGCCGAGTGGGATGCAACGCCCGATTTCAACCTTCTCTTGTCCGCCGATTATACGCGTACGCGTGAGCGCGCTGTTGCAACAACGCTTCTCGATGTCAATGAGAACGCCATTTTCCCTCTGTTTCACAACGTTTTCCTGAATGCGCCGGGCTGTCTGCCGCCATCACCAACCTCCAATCCTAGCTGCTACAACGCGCAGTGGCTTACTGGCGACAAGGATAAAACCAACGAAAGCGGCCCAAACCGTTCGGTGTCGGACGTGTGGGGCGTATCGCTGAATGCTTCGTGGGATGCGGGACCGGTGACCATCAAGTCGATCACCGCCTACCGTGAGCTCGATAGTGCGTTTGCGGTCGATATCGACCAGTCGCCGCTTGCCATACAGCGGACCGAAAACGACTACACGCAAAATCAGTTTAGCCAAGAATTCCAGCTTCAGGGCGACGGGTTCGGCGAAAAACTGAACTATACGCTTGGCCTATATTACCACCACGAAGGCGGCACCGATATCAACTCGCTGTTCACTGCGCCGACCGATTTCCGGAGCGGCGGTAGCGTCAAGAACGACAGTTATGCGGCCTTTGCTCAGTTCATCTTTCATGCGACTGACAATCTCAATCTGACGCTTGGCGGCCGCTATACAAGTGAGGACAAGCGGTTTTCGCCCGACCAAGAGGTGCTGCGCGTACATCCGGCTGCGCAGGCGCCGCTGCCACCGGGCTTCCCGACGCCGTTCTTCCTGACGAACCCGGTGACCAGCATGGCCGCCGGTTCACCACAGCCGCTGCGGGTGGGGGATATCGTCATGCCTGCAGTGCAGCGTACGACGTCGGCGAACGAGTTCACGCCGTCAGTGACGCTCGACTACAAGTTTACGCCCGACATGCTTGGGTATTTCACCTTCTCGCGTGGCTTCAAAAGCGGCGGCTTTACGCAGCGCGTGTTCCCGCCCGAGCCGGAAGCACCTGCGTTCGAGCCAGAATTTGCGCGTGTGCTCGAAATCGGCGTGAAGGTTGAGCTGTTCAACCGCCACCTGCGGTTGAACAGCGCCCTATTCGACACGAAGTACAGCGACCTGCAGATCATTGTGAATGACGGGTTTGCACCGAAGGTGCGCAACGCCGGAAAAGCGCGAATCCGTGGCTTTGAATCGGAAGCCCAACTGGTTGTGACGGACGCTTTCCGGCTGACCGGAGCGGTCAGTTATCTTGACGCCGAGTACCGCGAAGTGGATGCCCGCGCGGCGCCGGTGACGGTGGACAGTGCGCTGGCCAATACGCCAAAATGGACAGCAAATGCTGGGATTACAGTTGAGCCTTACGATGGTGAGGCAGGGCGCGTGGTGCTGCAGGGCGACTGGTCGTATCGAAGTGCGACGTACAAGGACGCGATCAACACACCTTCGCTGAAACAGGACGGCTACAGCGTCTTCAACATGTCGGCGACGTTCGATGCTGCCCAAGGCTGGTCGGTGACGGGTGGAATCACCAACCTGACCGACAAGCGCTACATTATCTCGGGATACTCGGACCTCAATTTCATCGGATCGACGTATGGGGTCTATTCGCGGCCGCGCGAATGGTACTTGAAGCTTGGGTATTCGTTCTAGGGCTTCAGGTGATCGGACGGTGACACCGAGAGCAAGCCGGCAACGCCGTGCCGCTCACCGCGATCTTCTGGCTCCTATGCTCGCTGGTCATGCTCGCCGCCGCCTTCCGCCCCAAGCCGCGACCGAAGCATTTGCTTCTAAGGCTTTTGGTCGTCAGCCTGGTGACCTGCCCGATAGACTTCCACTCGGTACATCGCGGAGGTGCGGCTTCCTGATCACTGCCGGCTCTTTAGCTTCGATAACCGATGCCTGGCGGCGCCATCCGCCGCCAAACCGGACGTTCACAGCCTGAATTGCGCCCGTCGAAACTTGCCATACATTCAGGCGCTGGTTGAGTAGCGCGAATGGCAAAAATGGGGAGATACCGTTGAAAAAGTCGCCTTCTCGGCGAAGCGGAGGGTACGGATCGAAACGGCTGAGCAGAGTCGCCTGACCTCATGTCATCGCCATCTGCCTGGCGATGCTGATCTTGGCGAGCTTGCGCAGGTTCTGGGCGGCAGCGGCGAGGTGGAACTCATCCTGGGCACCATTGGGTCCGCGTAATCGCAGCCGGTCGAGCCGCATGATGCGCTTCAGGTGGGCAAACAGCATCTCGACCTTCTTGCGCTCGCGGCGTGAGGCGATCCATTCATCTTCCTGCGACAGGGCCCGAGCGAGATCGCGAGCGCCCTCGTGGATGGAGCGGGTCACCTTGCGAGCCGGCAGGATGGGTGTGCATTGTGGCTTGAGCGCGCAGTTGCTGCAGTCCTGCTGCCGCGCTCGGTAGCGGATGAAGCCGTCCTGGTCGGCCTCCGGTCGCGGCGAGGTGAAATTGCGGTTACGCGGTCGCAGACGCTTGCCGGCCGGGCAGATATAGCTGTCATCCTTGTGATCGAAGGTGAAGTCGCTGCGCTCGAAAGCGCCATCGCTCCTGGCGGACTTGTCGAAGACGGGCACATGCGGCTCGATGCCACGCTCGTGGACGAGCCAGGCGAGCATGCCCGCAGAGCCATAGCCGGTGTCGCCGATCAGCTTGCGGGGCCATAGACCATGGCAATCGGCTGCCCGCTCGATCATCCGTTTGGCGGCGGTCACCTCGGCCTGGCGCACCGCCGTGCTCGCCTCGACATCAACGATCACCGCATTGTCGACGTCGATCAGGTAGTTGGTGGCGTAGCAGAAGTCGGCGCGGTTGCCGTGCGCCTGGGTATAGCGGGCCGCAGGATCGACAGGCGAAACGCGTTTGGGATCAACCGGCGTTGCGCCGCCGAAAACGGCATCGTCGAGTACGGCGAGATACTCCTCGACGGCACGCCCTGCCCGAACAGCGCCAAGCCCCTGCGTTCCCTCGACATAGGTCTGCCGGTTGGCCTCGGCGCGGATCAGGCTGGCATCGACAGCGAAGCCGTCGCCGCCGACCAGTCCTTCCTCAATGCAGCGCCGCACGGTGGCTTCAAACAACTGGCGGAACAGATCACTCTCACGGAAGCGCCCATGCCGGTTCTTCGAGAAGGTCGAGTGATCCGGCACGTCGCCGTCGAGACCCAGGCGGCAGAACCAGCGGTAAGCTAGGTTGAGGTGCACCTCTTCGCACAGGCGGCGCTCCGACCTGATGCCGAAGCAGTACCCCACGATCAGCATCCGCAGCATCAGCTCAGGGTCGATCGAAGGGCGACCAATCGCGCTGTAAAAGCCGCGCAGGTGCTCGCGCATCCCCGACAGGTCCACGAACCGGTCGATTGCCCGTAGCAGATGATCTGCCGGAACGTGTCGATCCAGACTGAATTCGTAGAACAAGGCCTCCTGCGCCACTCGGCGCTCGCCCATCATCGCTTGGCGTCCTTCAGCATGCTGATGCTGAATCAGACCGTCACCCCGACTGCAAGACCGACTTTTTCAACGGCATCGGGACAAATCTGCCGTTCATTGCAGCTCCCCTCTATGCCGGCTTCCGGTGCATGACCTGCCACTGGTTAGCGAAGCGCCCGCGCGCGCTATGCTGATGTGTTGACCTCGCCGCCCTGATCGGGCCTGTTCGCGAGATGCAAGAAGCTCCTCGACTATTCATCTCTTACTCCCACGATGACCAAGCACACAAAGATTGGGTGCTGATGCTTGCCACCCGGCTCGTTGCGAACGGTGTCGACGTTCTACTCGATCAATGGGACATGCGCCTGGGCTCCGACCTGTCCGCCGTCAGCACCAATGGCGCAGATTTGAGGTTGTGATTTAAGGAGGGTTTGGGTCTCGTCGTAGTGACGAAGGAACGAAGATGAGACCCAAACCCTCAAGCGCCAAAAAGCCTGCGGAGCAGGTGGTGAAGGACATCCGGCGGGCGGCCCGGCGGCACTTCTCGGCGGAAGACAAGATCCGGATCGTGCTCGATGGCCTGCGCGGCGAGGACAGCATTGCCGAGCTTTGCCGCAAGGAAGGCATCGCGCAGAGCCTGTATTACACATGGTCGAAAGAGTTCATGGAAGCTGGCAAGCGCCGCCTGGCCGGCGACACCGCGCGTGCCGCGACCACCGACGAGGTGAAGGATCTGCGCCGCGAGTCCAGTGCCCTGAAGGAATGCGTCGCCGATCTGACGCTTGAGAACCGGCTGCTCAAAAAAAGCATGATCGCGGATGGGGGCGACGACGAATGAGGTATCCCGGATCGGAGAAGCTCGAGATCATCAGGATCGTCGAACAGTCGCACCTGCCGGCCAAGCGCACGCTGGACCAGCTCGGCATCCCCCGCCGGACGTTTTATCGCTGGTATGACCGCTACCTCGGAGGCGGACCGGAGGCGTTGGAAGATCGGCCATCGGCGCCGAGCCGGGTGTGGAACCGCATCCCGGCGGGCATCCACGACCAGATCATCGAGCTGGCGCTGGAACAGTCCGAGCTGAGCCCTCGGGAGCTGGCCGTGCGCTTCACCGACGAGCAGCGCTACTTCGTGTCCGAAGCCACGGTTTACCGGCTGCTCAAGGCCCACGACCTGATCACCAGCCCGGCCTATGTCGTGATCAAGGCGGCCGACCAGTTCCACACCAAGACCACCCGCCCGAACGAGATGTGGCAGACCGACTTCACCTACTTCAAGATCATCGGGTGGGGTTGGATGTACCTGTCGACCGTGCTCGACGACTTCTCGCGCTACATCATCGCCTGGAAGCTGTGCACCAACATGCGGGCCGAGGACGTCACCGAGACGCTGGACCTCGCTCTCAAGGCCTCGGGCTGCGACAGCGCCACGGTGTTGCACAAGCCCCGGTTGCTCAGTGACAATGGCCCCAGCTACATCGCGGGCGAACTGGCGGAATACATCGAGGCCCGGAAGATGAGCCATGTCCGCGGCGCCCCTATGCACCCGCAAACCCAAGGCAAGATCGAGCGCTGGCACCAGACCCTGAAGAACCGCATCCTGCTCGAAAACTACTTCCTGCCCGGCGACCTCGAAGCTCAGATCGAGGCCTTCGTCGAGCACTACAATCACCAGCGCTACCACGAGAGCCTGGCCAATGTGACACCTGCCGACGCCTACTTCGGCAGGGCGCCGGCCATCATCAAACAGCGTGAAAGGATCAAGCGACAGACCATCGAACATCGGCGCTTGCAGCACCGCAAGCTCGCCGCATAACATCCACCCCCAGACGAGGCCCGCACTCCGCTAATCTACGCCGCCATCTGCGCCAAATGTTCTGACGACGGACAGCGCGCTGTTTTGCGAAACATGAGGTTGCCGGCAGGATCGGCCCGCCATGCCTTGATGATCGATAAGTCTGCACGCAGCCACGTCTCGCGAACGTAATCCTCGCCGTCGAACGTCTCGGTGGGCTTCCCCTCGGCGACTACGGTGCCCACTCCGGTTCTAGTGTAGAAGGCCGGAATGCCAGCTCCGCCAGCGCGGATGCGCTCGGCGAGCGTCCCCTGCGGATTAAGCTCCAGCTCCAGCTCGCCCGAAAGATACTGCTGCTCGAACAGCTTGTTCTCACCCACATAGGACGAGATCATCTTCTTCACCTGACGGCTTTCCAGCAGCATCCACAGGCCGAAGCCGTCCGCACCGGCATTGTTCGAGATGACGGTCAGGCCCCTCACCCCACTCGCGCGAATTTCGGGGATCAGGCTTTCGGGATTACCCGAAAGCCCGAACCCGCCCGACATGATCGTCATGCCGTCGACCAGCAGGCCGTCCATTGCGGCAGCAGGATTGTCGAAGAGCTTGTTGGGCATCGACTTTCAAGCCGCCAGCGAGACGCGGTCACGCGAGGACGCCTCGGCATCATCGGCTTCCGCGGCGGAGACCATGGTGAAGTTGAACGCGATTTCGCTGAACGGCGTATTCAATCCCTCGGCGTGAATCGCTGCAGAGTCGTCAATCCGCTGGACTGCCGGGATCAAGTCATCTCGCGTCGCGTAGGCGAAGTCATCATGCAGATAAGGGTCGCCGTCGATGTTGATCTGTGTCGTCAAATAGCGGTAGCCGGACGCCGATACGAAGAAGTGGATGTGTGCGGGACGGTTGCCATGGCGGCCGACGCGGTCAAGCAGCGCTTCTGTGGTGCCGCCCTTGGGCACCGCATAGCCCGACGGTACGATGCTGCGGAACTTGTAGCAGCCCTCCTCGTCGGTCTCGATCTGCCGACGAAGGTTGAAATCGCTCTGTGTCTTGTCGAAGTAGCTGTAGTTGCCGAGCGTGTTGGCATGCCAAACATCGACGATCGCACCAGCAACCGGTTTTCCGGCCTTGTCGACGACGCGACCGTGCATGATGAGCACTTCCCCATCATCGGCACCGTCGTCCAGCCGCGCAAAGCCCTTCGAACGCGGTGCACCCTTGACGTAAAGCGGCCCCTCGATCGTACGCGGTGTGCCTCCTTCGATCCCGGCTGCAGCATCCTTGGCGTCCATGCGCATGTCGAGAAAATGTTCGAAGCCAAGCCCGGCGGCGAAGAGCCCGAACTCGGGAGCTGCAGACGCCATGAAATTGATCGCATGCCAGAACTCGTCCTCGCTCACGTCGAACTCGTCGATGGTGGCGAATAGATCGCCGACCACCCGGCGGACAATATTCTTGATACGGTCTTCTCCGGCGCCAGGCTGATCCAGCCCGGCAACCTTATCGAGAAAGGCCTGGGTTTCAGGGTTTGCCACCAATGTGGATGCCATTTGAACTCTCCTAGTAGTTTTTAATTGAGTGACTGGTGTCAGCGGTCGTCCTCGCGGATCGATGACGGATGACGACAAAGCGGCGTGACGGTGATGTCCATGAACGGGAACAGCGGCAGGCCCATCAGGATCTCGTGGAGCGCCGCATTGTCGGGTACATCGAAGATCGAGACGTTGCGGTACTGGCCAACGACCCGCCAGATGTGGCGCCAGACGCCTTGCTCCATCAATTCGTGGCAGCGCGCCTTTTCTTCGGCTTTGAGGGCATCAATGGTGGAGAGGTCGGCATCAGCGGGGATGCGCACGTCCATGGTGACATGAAACAGCATGCTTAGCCTCCAGCGACTTTAGTGATCGGAACAACGGTGCGTCGATCGCCGTCGCGGCGGAAGGCGCGAACCTTGTCCTCGTCGAGCACCAGGCCCAGTCCAGGGCCCGTCGGGACCGCCAAGCCGAATTCCGAATAATCGAGCGGCTCTGCCAGCAGATCTTCGGTCAGCAGCAGCGGCCCGAACAATTCGGTGCCGAACGCGAGTCCGGCGAACGTCGCGAAAAGGTGCGCCGAGGCGATCGAGCCAATCGGGCCTTCAAGCATGGTCCCGCCGTACAGCCCGATACCTGCCGCCTCGGCAATTCCGGCAACGGCAGTGCCCGCGCGGAGTCCGCCCGACTGGGCGATCTTGAGTGCGAACACGTCGGCCGCGGACTCGCGCGCGTGGCGCATGGCGTCGATGGGACCTCGCAGCCCTTCGTCCGCCATAATTGCGGTGCGCCCCATCGCGGTCAGACGTGCCATGCCGGCAACGTTCGAGCCGGAGATCGGCTGTTCGATAAGGTCGACACCGGCATCCGCCAGAATGGCGACACCACGCTTGGCCGTCGGTTCGTCCAAGCCTGATTGACATCGACACGGATACTCGCGCGTCCGCCGAAGGCCTGCTTGATCGCACCGACATGCGCAACGTCGTCTGCCAGATCGCGCTTGCCGATCTTGAGCTTGAGGGCGTTATGGCGGCGCTGGTCGATCATCCCCTCTGCCTCGGCAATGTCGCGCGCAGTGTCGCCACTCGCGAGCGTCCACAGCACAGGGAGCCGATCGCGCACCCGCCCACCAAGAAGCTCGCTGACTGGCATGCCCGCGCGCTTGCCGGCCGCATCGAGCAGCGCGGTCTCCACCGCATTTTTCGCGAAATGATTGCCGACGATCGACGTGCGCAGCAGCGTCATCGCTCGCGCGGGCGAGGCATCGGTGCCGCGCAGCAGCGGGGTGACGTAAGTATCGATGGTGAGCTTGATGCCCTCGGGACTCTCGTCGCCGTAGGCAAGGCCGCCAATCGTGGTGCCTTCCCCTATCCCCTCGACCTCATCGGAACAGCGAATTCGGACGAACACCATCGCCTGCGTCCGCATGGTCGCCATCGCGAGCACGTGCGTACGGATCGTCGGCACATCGACGATGAAGGTTTCGATGGCTTCGACAGTGACCATTCCGATCCTCTCTTTCTTATTTCTTATCTGTGGACATACGGCTTGCGCTGACGGAGCGGAAAGATCACCTCGGTCCGGCTCGATACCCTGGAGGTATGATGGACTTGCGACACATTCGTTATTTCGCGGCTGTAGCAGCAGAGCGGAACTTCACTCGCGCTGCTGAACGGCTTGGCGTCGCCCAGCCGCCGTTGAGCCGCCAAATCAAAGAACTCGAACTCGAATTGGGCGTCGTGTTGTTCGATCGCGATAGCCGCCCGATCCGGTTGACGGAGGCGGGCAGAATCTTTCACGAGCAGGCGACGCGGATCCTTTCGAGCACGGAGCAACTACGCCGCTCTATGCAGCGGCTCTCCGCCAGCGAGAAACGGCGTTTCGTAGTCGGGTTCGTGGCGTCTATCGTTTACGGTATGATGCCCGAGGTCATCCGGAAATTTCGAGCACAATCGGAAGGGCTTGAAATTCAGCTTTTGGAGATGACAACCTTGGAGCAGGTCGTTGCGCTCAAAGATGGTCGCATCGACGCTGGGCTCGGACGGATCCGGATCGACGACCCGGCGATCCAGCGAGAGGTATTGCAGGAGGAGGCGTTAATGGGTCGTGCGGCTGAGCGGAACAAGAAAGTGTCGTAAGGGGCATTATTTCTTTTCAAAAGTCCCATTCGGAATTAGGTTGGCGTAGCGGTCTGAGGCCGCCGTTTGCGACGGCGTCGGGCACGGAGAAGTCGTAGCTCCCGAGGAAATTGATGTGACGCCAGAATATCGGCGAGAGTCGAGCGATATCGGCGGGCAGCGGTGGCGCCCCGGCCTCGCTGAGTTGGCGCACGGTTTCCTGCATGTAGACAGCGTTCCAGTGGACGATGGAGTTGAGGGCGAGACCGAGGACCCCGAGCTGCTCCTCTTGGCCTTGACGCAAAGGGCTTCTGATTTCGCCCCGATCGCCGTGATGGACGCGCCGACCGAGCTTGTGGCGCAATTCCTGCCGGTTGAGCTGAAACAAGATCCGTCGGCGGAACGGTCGGTCGTCGATGTATCGCAGGATGTGCAGCGTCTTGATGATGCGCCCCAGTTCAGACAGGGCCTTGGCCAGGGTCGTTGGGCGGTCTTTGACCTGCAGCATGCGCATGACGCCTGCGGCCTTGAGGTGGCCGAGCTTGATCGACCCGGCCAAACGGATCAGGTCGGACCAGTTTTCCCTAATCAGATTGATTTTGATCCTGCCCCAGGCAATCTCATCGAATTGTCCGTAGCTCGCCTGGCGGTCGATGCGCCACAGCTTCGCGCCGCCGATGTCCGCCAGACGGGGGCTGAATCGGTAGCCCAGGAGCCAGAACAGGCCGAAAATTGCGTCGGAATAGGCAGCGGTGTCGGTCATAATCTCCAGAGGATCGAGCTCGGTTTCCTGCTCCAGCAGGAGAGCCAGGACGACCAAACTGTCGCGCAAGGTGCCGGGGATGACCGCTCCGGCCAGCCCGCTGAACTGATTGGAAATCATGTTGTACCAAGTGACGCCGCGCTCCTGGCCATAGTATTTGGGATTGGGGCCGGCATGTATGGCGCTCGACGGAGCGACAAACCGCATTCCGTCCGCGCTGGCCACCTCTCCGGCGCCCCAGTGGCGAACGATATCCAGGCGATTGTGGGCGGCAACGATCGCGGCGTTCGCCGCAGCTATGGTCTCAGGCCGAATGAAATTCTGATTGACCCAAGACAGCCGGTCGCGACGCAGAGCCGCAATTTCCGGGCGCACAACTGGCTCAAGACCGATGTTGCAGGCGCCGCCGACCAGGGTTGCGCACAGGCTTATCTCGAAGTGCTCGACGGTGGCCTGACGCTCGCTCAGATGGGTAAAGGACTTGGCGAATCCGGTTCGCGCCATGACTTCAAGAAAGATGTCGGGCATCCCCGCCTTCGGCATGCGCGTTTGGACGGCGCCGCGCAGCGCACGAAGGCTCTCGGATTCATCAAGCTTGTCGAGGGGCGTGACCACAATCCCGGTCTTGTCGGCGACCGTCTCGAAACGCAGGTCAGGATTGTGGCCGGCGCGCGCGACGACATGTCGATATGCCTCGTCGAGAAGGCGGGAGAGACCGTCAATCTCAGTGTCGGCTTCCAGAGATCGGCCCAGGGCGCGTGCCACCATCAACCTGGAATTGTGCCAGGACTCGCCCTCGAGCATCCCGCGCCGAGGATCTCCGTATCGGATGCCGGGCTTGGCGAACACATCGCGATGCTTGATCGCGAGACGCCATGCATCGATGATCGCGAAGACATAGGCTTTCGGGTCCCGCACACTGCCTTCATGATCCAGGACATGTTGCCTCCACGCCTTTGGGATCGCAGCGGTCGGTGCGCCGCGCATCTTGGCGAGAGACGACCAGTCGTCTACGCCCTTGAGGTAGCTGATCGCGGCCTTGACGTTTTTGCCGCCCGGGGCGGCGTCGGTCTCGATGCGGTTGGTGATTTCGAAGAACAATTTCCGGGCACCCCGCCACTTTCTCCGCAGTTGGTCGTAGGGCTTGCTCTCTGCGGGCTTGGCGATCGCCTCCACCTTGGACATGGCGGCCTCGATGTCGGGACGGGGCAACCGCTCGAAGAGCACATCTCTCCATTCATTGAGGGGCAGGACATCGTCGGTCAAAACCAACAGACCCATCGCGTGGAGCAGCATCGCGGCGCCATCGAGATCGCGCAGACTGCGCAGACGGTCCTGTTTGTCGGCGGCTTCGGCCCCCTTCACCAAATCGGCAAGCAGAACCTCGGCCAGCTCGGCGGCATCGTCCTGGGCCGCCGCTTCGAGCGTATGGAAGAGCGCGGCTACAGTCGCGGTTCGACGAGGCTCCTGAAGGGCCGCAATGGCCGAAGGCTTGCTGACACGCGCTACCCGCGCGAGCCGCTCAAGGGTTGTCGCGGGAACACCCCTTGGTGGCGCCGGCCGCAGATTGAACGCCCGGACCGCATCGAGCCGATCAAGGTGACGGAAGAGCTCGGTCGGCATGCGCTTGGAGGGCACTGTCCGCAGCGCGTCCAAGGCGGCGAACGTGGATGTGTCGCCATCGTCAAACAGGGCGGCGATGCGCGCGCGTTGGTCATCGCTCAAGCTGGCGACCAGATGGCGCCAAAGCCTGGTCCGCGCACGATCGCGGATTCTGCCGACCAATCGCTCGACGACCGTGACGCCTGGCAGCAGCACCTTGTTGGCGATCAGCCAGGCCGCCGCTCGATCAATCAAGGGGCCGGGCCGCTCGTCGCCGCTCCAACAAAGGGCGTAGAGCCATCTGGTCAATCGGAAACGCGCCACCGCGTTGTCGCCAAAGTCCGTGAAGCCGCAGTGCGTCCGGATGAGCGCGAGGTGCCGGATGCGCCGGCTTCCCGCAAAATAGGCGTCCACGTCCGTGGCGGGCTCAAGAGCGAGTTGTTCGATCACGGTCGCCAGGACCGACGCGGGGATCTCGGAAGGAGAGACTGGAAATGCGCCCAGAAACCGGGCGCTCGTCAGCATCACGGTGAAGCCGAGCCGATTATGGTCTCCGCGCAGAGTTCCAATGAGGTCGCGATCAGTTTGGTCCAGATGGAAATATCGCGCGAGTTGGTCGGCCGACGGTTCGCCGTCGAAGCGAGAAAAGCCCTGACGCTGGGCATCAGTGAGGTGACGGGTGGGCATACCGTGCGAAACTTCCAACTTTTGCGAAGGGGACGGCCGATGCCGATAAACAAGGCGAATTTCTTCGCAAAATATATGTGCGAAATAAAGTCGTTTTGCAGCAACTTTCGCACAATGGCGGGAGCCTCCGCATGAAGCTCGGCTACGCGCGCGTCTCCACCGAGGATCAGAACCTGGACATCCAGTGCGCTCGGCTCTCGGAGGCTGGCTGTGAAATGATGTTCGACGAGAAAATATCAGGGGCCGCTCGTGGCCGGCTCGAGCTTGAAAAGCTGATGGGCCACCTGCGCAAAGACGATGTTCTCGTCGTCACCCGCCTCGATCGTTTGGCGCGATCCACCATCGAACTCTTGCACATCGCGGAACGTATCAGGGAAAAGCAGGCAGGATTACAATCGCTTGATGAACCTTGGGCCGATACCACGTCCCCGTCTGGCGTGATGATCATGACCGTATTCGCCGGGATCGCCCAGTTCGAGCGGTCTCTAATATTGAGCCGAACCGACGAGGGTCGAAAGGCGGCTATGGTGCGCGGCGTGACCTTCGGACGCCCAAAGAAAATGCGACCCGATCAGGCCGAGCTTGCTCGCCAACTTGTTCTGGAGGGCAAATCAATCAGCTCCGTCGCCAGGACCTTCAATGTTCACCCGGCCACTATCTATCGCTGCATTGAGCCAAACGGCTCCTTATGACACTTTTCTGTTCCGCTCAGCCGCACGACCCATATCAACCGGCAAAAAGGTCGGCTCGTCCGCCGCAGGCAGCAACCCTCGCTTCCTGAACAGATGGCGCCATTGATAGATCTGGCTTCGCGACACATCGTAGCGGCGCGCGACGCGCGCCAACGTCTCTCCGTTCATTCCCACAGCGGCGACGATCTCGAGCTTCTCCGCGTTGCTCCACCGACGACGCCGTTCCCGGCCCAATATCTCCACCGCCGTCCCTCGCTTTGGCTCAGGACGTCCATAACGACGTCCTTATGGACGTCCCTTACGCGCTCACATCACAGCAAGGCAGGCGGCCTCAATCGGTCGGTTACGATCAGAACCTTTGCCTCGGCGAGGCTGTAGAAGATCTCGCCATTGAGCAGTTCGTCGCTAAGCGACCCGTTAAAGCTCTCATTGTAGCCGTCTCCCATGGTGAAACGGGGCGCCATGTAGGGGTCTTCACCCCGATCTGCGCGAGCTAGACCCGCACGGCAGCGGCAATGAACTCGGCACCATAGCACATTGGGAACCGGCCTATTTCAGGCCGGATTGCCTTGATGGAGGCAAGGGCGCGTAGCGCCCGCCGCCTCCATCAAGGCGGCCATGACCGGCCAGCATGTCTCTAAAGTGAAGTTGTCGACTCAACCTTTTGGAGACTGACCGATCATGACCAAGCGCACTTCTACTCCCACTGACACCGTGCTGGTAGCCATCGACATGTCCAAGCACCGGCAGGAGGTGCTCATCGAACGCCCGGAGGGCGGGCGACGACGGCGGATGACGGTGATGGCCACCAAGACCGACTACGACCGCCTGGCCTCGGACCTGGCCGATATCGGCAGACCCGTCGTCGTCGGCTTCGAAGCCACCGGCAACTACCATCGCACACTGGCCCACCGATTACTTCGGGCAGGTTTCGAGCTGCGTCTGATCTCGTCGGTCGCCTTGGCCCGGACGCGCGAAGCGCTGCATAACGGCTGGGACAAGAACGACTCCAAGGACGCTCAGGTGATCCTGCATATGCTGAGGATCGGCGCTACTCAGCGTTACGTTGATCCGCTGGCAGCCGGCATCAATGATCTGCAGGAGATGTCGAAGACGCACGAGGCCATTTCCAAGGCGAAGACCCAGGCATGGCATCGGATCCTTACGCACTATCTGCCGCTGTATTTCCCGGAGATCGAGCATTTCGCCGGCAACAGCCGGTCCGACTGGTTCCTGGCGCTGATCGAGCGATTTCCGACGCCGGGCAGCATCACCTCGATCGGACGGGAGGCGTTCACCGAACAGGTCTGGCCGCTGATCGGCCGCAAAGTCTCCAAGGCTCGCGTAGTCAACGATATTTACGAGACCGCCTGTGCATCGATAGCGCTGCCGATCGAAGAGGACTCCACTGCGATCATGATGTTCCGCATGGTTATCGCTCAGGCTCGCACACTGATTCAGCAACGCAATGAGATCGAACGGATCGCCCATGACGTACTGGCCGTGAACCGTGACTATCAGCTCCTGCGCATGATCCCCGGGATCGGCCCGATCAATGCCCTGACGATCCTCGCTGAGGCTGGCGATCTGCGCCGCTTCAACCACCATCGCCAGTTTCTCAAATTCTGCGGCCTCGATCTTGCTACTTGCCAGTCAGGCATGTTCCGTGGGCGGACCAAGCTGTCGAAGTACGGCAATGCCCGATTGCGGCGCACTTTCTGGATGGCGACGCAGGTCGCGATCCGCCAGCGAGACAATAGCTTTCGTGACAAGCTGGGGCGCTACATAGCTGGGCATCCCAACGATCCTGATCGCCGCCGCAAGGCGATGACCGCACTCACCGCCAAGATGGCGCGCGTCGCGCACGCCGTCATCAAGACGGGAACCGAGTACCGTCCGTTCCTAGAACGGGCGGACACCAGATGGAAGGACCCCTCTCTGTGCAGCCGTGAGGGCGCAGCCGCGACCCTGTAGATAATGTTCGGGCCTTCCATCTGGCATCCGTATCTCATCTTAAGGACGGTGAGGACCACGACCGGCACGGCCGCTGGATCCTGTGTTTGCTATGGCCGAGAGCGTATTCCTTGACGATGGAAGCCATCTGGATCAGAAATACATCAGCGCCGATTACGCTCGGCGCAACGAGACCTGCTGGTCTTTGCCCGCTGCTGCTTCCCAACATAGGACGTTGTCCAACCTGATATGCGCTGGTGGCCCGGGCGATGAACAGATCGGCAGGAGCCGCCAAGACATCCTCATGCTTGAGCCGACGCGCCACAAGGAACGCCAGGCATTCCCCCGCGGCCTCGTCGATGATGGTGAGCATTCGGAACTTATACCAAATCCTGCGAGGTTTGACTCACGTCGGAATTCACAGCGCGGGCCGATCTGATTCGGCATCGCGAACTGGAGAAGGCTCGCGATGGCGGCGCCAATCAAATTGCGATCGGACCCGCCGGAGACGGGCTGCGGCGCATCGTGCGTGCGAGCAACGACGGTAGCCACGTCCGGCGGCTCCTGGCATTTGCTGAGATCTACCGCGTGATTAAGGTGAACGGGCGGCTGCTCCAGCGTGACGGTGGCTCACCGATAACGGCAGCTGATACACCGCGCGCGACACCCGCAGCTTCGCTCGCAACATTGGCTTGGTGCCGCTTACGGCCCCAGTCACCAGCCCACAATCAAACGGCAGGACAGAAGCATCTGTCCGCACTCTCAAGCGGGACTAGATCCGGGTGAGCCCCAGGCCGGATGCTTTAAGTGTAATTGACCAGCTGCCCTGCTGGATCGTCCATTATAACGAGGTGCATTCACACCGTGCTTTAGGCTATCGATCACCTCGCGCGTTTATCGCGAAAACACGCGAGGTCCCGTCAGGCCTTTAGGGGGCAACAACACGACCAGACTGGTTCGATCGTTTCGAGTAGCCTCGTTTCAGAGTCGCCAGAACGCTTTGCACATACAGTTCTAGCGCTATCGGATGCGACCAAGCGCTCGATGGCCTCGGGTCGTGGTCAGCCCGCGATCACCGCGTGGCGTAAGGTACCCAGTCGCTCGACCCCGGCCTCGATCACGTCGCCTGGCCAGAGCCATTCCTGCGGCACGCGTCCCGCGCCTACGCCTTCGGGTGTTCCGGTGGCTATGATATCGCCAGGTTCCAGCGTAATACCCTGAGAAATATCGGCGATCAGCTCATCTACTTTGAAAAGCATGTGGCTGGTGTTCGAGCGCTGTTTCGCGATGCCGTTGACGGTGAGCCAGATATCAAGCGTCTGTGGATCGCTGATCTCGTCCGCGGTGACGATACATGGGCCCATTGGCGCATAACTGTCCTGGCCCTTTGAATACACCCATTGACCCGCCCGGCGGCAATCGCGCGCGCTCATATCAATGATGATCGTGTATCCAAAAACGCAATCCAGCGCGTCGGCCTTTGACACCCGTTTTGCGGTACGCCCAATGATCGCACCGAGTTCGACTTCCCAGTCAAGTTGTTGCGTGATGTCGGCGCGGTGAACTATTGGATCATCGGGACCGATCACGCTTGTCGGCGGCTTGGTAAAGATCACCGGCTGCTTCGGCAGTTCCGGCGAGCTATCGAGCGCCAGTGCCGATTCAGCGACATGGTCGATATAATTCAGGCCGATCCCGAACAAATTCTTATTCGGTCGCGGGATTGGCGCGAGCAGGCGGACGTTGACGAGTGGCTGTGCTACGCCGATTGCCCATCGGCCGGACGTCTCAGCAAACAGCGCAGTGACCGCAGCTACTGCTTGGGGGCCGAGCGCGATAAAATCCAGCATGCGCGACGGCAGGACGATGTCAACGCTCCGGCCATAACGTTCGAGATCCACAACGAGATCGCCCACAATGGCGCCGAGGCGCGCTTCCGCTTCGACCGTGGCACGGTAAGTCACAAGACGCATTTGAAGTAGTTTACCTTTCGAAAGAGACCAGTTGCTTCGACGAGTGAGAACGCAGTCATCCGAGGACTGGCTGGTGCCCGCTATTTTCGCCGTAAGCTTCCTCGCGATAGAGACCGAGGGCGCGGATGACGGGGAGGTCGTGGAAAGAGAACAGGCACATGTCCTCGGTCTGTGACCCATTGGCGAATTCGTGAAACGCCCAGGACGGAACGCAGAAGATATCACGCTCGCAAAAATCAAAGCGCCGCCCATTGATCACCGCAGAGCCAGAGCCTTTGGCACACTGGTAGACAAAGCTGCCAACCTGTCGGTGCGCCTGCGTCTTCTCGCCGGGACGCAGCATCTGCATCGCGGCGCCGATCGTCGGCATAACTGGGCCACCCGTAAGCGGATTTACATAGTCGAAGTGGATGCCGTCAAAGCGCGACCCGTCGCTGACGCGGGCGTAATCATTGAGCGCCTCATATGTCTTTGCCCATTCGTAGCGCAGCAACGGCGAGTAGCGGTGCGACCAGTCCTGCCCTGCCGGGCGCAGCGCTGGCTGGCCCCAGGTCGAGGTCGAGGCGTCGACTGGCTCGGTGCGCACCTGAGCCAACTCGGGATGGACTTCGTAGAAATTGGCATCGAGCGCGTTCATCAGCGGGATGTCGAGGCCGTCCTGCCAGCAGCCTGATCGTCGGGCCGCTCGGCGCGATTTTGGCAGGGCCGGACTATGCCGGCGAGACGATCCTCTATGCCGATATCGATCTGGGCGAGATCGTCCGCGGCCGCTACGATTTCGATGTCGCCGGCCATTATGCGCGGCCCGACGTGTTCCAGCTTACAGTCGACGAACGTGCGCGAACGCCCGTCGCCCGTATCACCGAGCGCTGACATGGAGTTCCACCTCCGCAATTTGCCCAAGACCGCACGCTACAAGTTGATGGGCAGCTCGATCACGCCGCGCCCGATCGCGTGGGTGACGAGCCGGTCGGGCGCGGGCATCGCCAACGCCGCACCGTACAGCTTCTTCAACATGATGGGGGACGATCCGCCGACAATCGCACTCGGCCTGCTGTGTTCGGGCGAAGGCGGGTTCAAGGACACTGCGACCAACATCGTCGAGACCGGCGAATTCGTGGTCAACCTCGTCTCAGAAAATCAGGCCGAGGCGATGAACATCACCTGCATGGATGCGCCGCCTGAGGTGGACGAACTCACCTGCGCGGGTCTGACCACGTTACCCTCCGTAGCGGTCGCACCGCCCCGCATCGCCGGCGCACCGGTCAGCTTCGAGTGCCGCACGCTGCACCTCTTGGAGACCGGGCCAGGCCAGTCGGTGGTGATCGGCGAAGTGCTGGTCGTGCATATCGACGATGCCTTCATCCTCGATCCCGAACGCCACCATCTCGATACGGTGGCGATGAAGCTGATCGCGCGGATGCACGGCAGCGGCTGGTATGCGCGCGCGACCGATCTGTTCCAGATGGCGCGGCCGACCTATGCGGAATGGCTGGCGCGAGCGGACAAATAGCGTCGGGCTTGCGCTTACTCGCGCATCCGCAGCTTATACCGCTCGATCTTGCCGGTCGCGGTTTTGGGCAGCGCTTCGAGGAACTCGAACCAGCGCGGATATTTGTACGGCGCCAGGCACGCCTTCGCATGCGCCTTCAGCTCCGCCGCCATATCGCGCGCTCCCGTTTCCGTAGCCAACACCACGAATGCCTTGGGCTTGACCAGCCCGGCGGCGTCGAGCCAGCCCACCACCGCAGCTTCCGCTACGTCCGGGTGGCTGATCAAGGCACTCTCCACCTCGAACGGGGAGACATAAATGCCGCTGACCTTCAGCATGTCGTCCGAGCGGCCACAATAGACATAGCGTCCGTCAGCATCCTGTCTGAACTTGTCGCCGCTGCGCGTCCATGCGCCAAGGAAGGTCTGCTGGCTCGTCTCGCGCCTGGCCCAATAGCCGGAGGCGGCGGTCGGCCCCTTGATGTGAAGTTCCCCAACCTCGCCCACAGAGACCGGTGCGCCTGCCTCGTCGAGGATGGCAAGTTCGAAGCCGTCGAGCGGTCGGCCGGTGGTGCCGTAGCAAACGTCGCCAGGTCTGTTGGAAAGGAAGATGTGGAACATCTCGGTCGAGCCGATACCGTCGAGGATGTCGATGCCGAACCGGGCGCGCCAGCGTTCGCCCAGGTCGGCCGGCAGAGCTTCGCCCGCCGAGGTGCACAGTCGCAGCGTGGACGCTTCGGCCATCGGCAGATCGGGTGAGGCGAGCATCGAATTGTAGAGCGTCGGCACGCCGTAAAAGACGGTCGGACGATGCGCGCGCAGCCGTGCGAATACAGCCGCCGGGGTGGGACGCTCGGCCATCAGAATCGCGGTCGCGCCGGTTGCGAGCGGGAAGATCAGCCCGTTGCCGAAACCATAGCCGAAGAATAATTTCGCGGCGGAAAACGTCACGTCATCTGCGGTGAGATCGAGAATCTGGCGCGGATAGAGTTCGGTCAGTGCGGCGATACTGCCGTGCAGGTGGATCGTGCCCTTGGGCCGGCCCGTCGATCCCGACGAATATTGCCAAAGGCACGGCTCGTCGGCGAGGGTCGGCGCTGCCTCGCGCTGCGGCGTCGCCAAAGCCAGCGCCTCGGCGAAGGCCTCGCCGGCGAAGAGGACGTGCTTCAGGAACGGCCGCGCTTCCCGAATCGGGGCCAGCGCCGCCCAAGGTGCGTCCGACACCACCAAAGCCACCGCGCGGCAATCGTCGAGCAGATATTCATAGTCGACAGAGGTAAGCAGCGGGTTGAGCATCACCGGCACTACGCCCGCCTTGATCGCTCCGAGCGCCGCGACGACGAAGTCGATCCCGTCCTCCAGGCACAGCACGAGGCGCGCTTCCTGGCCGATGCCGAGCCCGCGAAGATAGCCCGCGAACCGGTCGACCCGCTCCGACAGTTCGCCGAAGCTGTAGCTTCCGGCATCGTCGATGAAAGCGATCTTGGCCGCGCGGTGCGGCAGGTTGCGGTCGATCAGGTCGCTAGCTGCATTGTAGGTCTCGAACATCACGGCTCCTGCGTCGACGGCAACATCGGCGAAGAAAACACCACGCGCAATCTTTTTTCGAAAATAATTGCCATTGTTGCAACAATGCCGCAGCAACGGCGCAACAACGAAGGAGTGGGTTGATGCGAGTGGCATGTCTGGGCGGCGGCCCCGCGGGGCTTTATCTCGCCATCTCGATGAAGGTCCGCCATCCCGAGCACCGTATCAGTGTGATCGAGCGCAACCGCGCCGGAGACACGTTCGGCTGGGGCGTGGTATTCTCCGACCAGACGCTGGAGAGTCTGCGCGCCAACGACCCTGCCAGTGCGCTGACGATCGCGGAGAGCGTCGCACACTGGGACAATATCGACGTCGCGATCGGCGGCGAAACGATCCATTCGTCAGGCCACGGCTTCATCGGCATCGGCCGCAAGCGGCTGCTCAACATCCTGCAAGACCGCGCACGCGAACTCGACATCGAGTTGGTGTTCGACACTGAGTTCGCCGACTACCTGACCGCCTATGACGAATACGACCTGATCGTCGCGTCGGACGGCGCTATTCGACTATCAGGAAGTCCGAAAGAGCGAGGTGTTGCGAATCCAGAACAGCGCGCGCAACTCGACCGAATGGTTTGAGACGCTTGACCGCTACACCGGCTTCTCGCCGATCCAGTTCGCCTATTCGCTGCTCACCCGCAGCCAGCGCGTCAGCCATAAGAACCTGCGGCTGCGCGATGCGGCATGGCTAGAAACGGTGGAACGCTGGTTCGCCGCCAGTGCCGGGCTGGATGAGGCGGTGCCGCCGTTATTGAGGCCCTACCGGCTGCGCAGCATGACCCTGCAAAATCGCATCGTCGTTTCGCCGGTGCTAACCTATCAGGCGGAAGACGGGCTGCCGGGCGATTTCCATTTCGTCCATTATTGCGCGCGCGCATGGCGGCGCCGGGCTGGTGACGACCGAGATGACCGCGGTGCTGCCCGAGGGCCGCAATACCGTGCGCTGCCCCGGCCTCTACAAGGGGTGACTACACGAAAGTGACGTAACTGCACGCTAAGGGCGAACGGATAGCGAACACATGTGGCGGGCAGATTTCCGCTACGAACACGGTCCGCTTATTTTCGGACGATATGCCCACAGGTTGGCTGTCATGAGGGTGTAGCCACCTTCCCCATCGGGACGAAGAACAGCCAGAAAGTCCCGATCATCGCGTATCTGCGCATGAGCGATTGCTGATGCGGGAACTATATGCCTGTTTTCCTTACCTTGGATCACTCGTTTGATCCGTACTTGAAGGTTATACTGGCTCCGCCAATTTGGCAGACCATCGGAGCCGGGACTGGCCTTTGAGCTAATCGTCACTATGCGTCCGACAACGGCAAGGTCTCCACATGCATATTCTAGCGCATCTGCGGCCTCGCCATCTTGGACCGTGGCGCATCCGCTGAGGGCACAGAGTAGCGGCAATAGCAGTTTGCGGAGCAACGCTCGATGTTCCGACAGCATGCAGGTAATTCCCAAGTTCATGGCGTTTTTTGTTCCAGTGCCTTGTAGAGAGCTGTCTTCCCGATCTTGAGGCGCGCGGCGGCTTCGCGAACAGTTAGGCCCGCTGCGATATGCGCCCGCGCCTTGCGTAGCTTGTCGGGGGTGACGACAGGGCGGCGACCACCCTTGTTACCCCGATCGCGCGCGGCCTTGAGGCCAGCATGGGTGCGTTCCCGGATTAGATCTCGCTCGAATTGGGCAAGCGAGCCAAAGATGTTGAACACCAGCATCCCGCCCGAAGTGGTAGTGTCGATGTTTTCGGTGAGCGAGCGGAATCCGATGCCGCGCGCCGCAAGCTCGCCGACTTTCTCGATCAGATGGCTCATTGAGCGCCCAAGACGATCGAGTTTCCAGACCACCAGCGTGTCGCCGGTACGCAGATAGGCGAGCGCCTCGGCCAGGCCAGGCCGATCGGTCTTGGCGCCGGACGCATGGTCGTCGAAGATGCGCTCGCATCCGGCCACATTCAGCGCGTCATGCTGAAGCGCCAGCTTCTGATCGCCGGTCGATACCCGCGCATAGCCGATCAGTGCCACGACCGGTCCCAATCTGTCCGTTTTCCCATCAATTTGCATTCTTGTCCGAATCGCCATCGCGGGTCCAGAGTTGACGGACATATTCATGCTGACCGCCAGAGGACCGTCTGACGGACTCGCAAAGCGAAGGAGATGATGCGTGGCGAGACGGCGACTGGTGAGCCCGGAAATCTGGGCGGGGCATTATAGCGCGCCGCTCGATGAGCGCGAGATTGCGCGGCACTATACGCTGACCAGCGACGACGTGGAAATTGTCGGCCGCCGTCGCGGCGATGCCACCCGGCTCGGTTTCGCGATGCTCCTGCTCACTATGAGATGGCCTGGCCGTGCGCTGGAAGCGGGCGAAGTCCCGCCCGCTCCTGTGCTCGCCTATGTAGCGCAGCAACTCGACATCGCGCCTGAAGCCTTTGCGGCCTATGCTCATCGGGACCAGACCCGTCGCGAGCATCTCGTTGAAATCCGACGATCGCACGGGTTCAGGATCTTCGACCGCGACGCCTTCCGTGAAGTTGTCGCCTTCTCGATCCCGATCGCGCAGACCATCATCCATCCCGGCCAGATGGCAGGGGTCATCGTCGATGAACTCCGCCGTCGGCAGATCCTCCTGCCTTCTTCGTCGATTCTCGAAGCGGTACTGCGACGGGCTCGCCAGCAAGCTGAACAGCTTACCTATGAAGTGCTCACAAATGGCCTGCTGCCCGACACACTACAGGGCCTGGACGATTTGCTGGCGCGACGGTCGGGGCAGGCCACCACATGGCTATCCTGGCTACGCAATGCGCCACAGTCGCCGGCAGCGCGCACCATCCTGCGCCTGATCGAACGGCTCGCCTATGTCCGCGCGCTGGGCCTCGATCGCGCCCGTGCCGACATGATCCCGGCTTTGACTTTTGACAGGCTGGCGGACGAAGGCAGCCGCATCACGCCCCAGCACCTTGGCGAACTCAATGCCCTACGGAGACATGCAACACTGGCGGCAACCGGCATCCGCCTTGAGGAAAGCCTGACCGACGCGGCCCTGACGATGTTCGACAAGCTGTTGGGGAGCATGGCGCGCCGCGCCGAGAACCGGACTCGCGACAAAGCCCTAAAGACGGTGCGCGAGCTGCAAGGCCATCTCCGGACGCTCACGGGATCTTGCCGGCTCCTCATCGACGCGCGCACCAAGGGCGTGGATTTTCTGGCGCAGATCGAGGCGCTGGACTGGCAGCGCTTCGCCGTGGCCGTCGAGCAGGCCGAAGTGCTCGGGCGACCGGAAACCGTCGATCGCACGGCCGAATTGATCGAGCGGCATCGCACTGTGAAGCTCTTTGCCGGTGCCTTTCTCAACACCTTTGAATTTCGCGGCGCCGGTGCGGTGCAGGGGCTCCTGTCAGCGCTGGCCATCATCGCGGAGCTCTACCAGACCGGCAAAAGGCGCTTGCCTGATCGCGTGCCGCTGCGCTTTGTGCCGTCCGCATGGCGGCCGTTCGTCCTGCGCGATGGCATCGTCGATCGTGCCGCCTATGAACTATGCGCCCTGTCGCAGCTACGTGAACGGCTGCGAGCGGGAGACATTTGGGTCGCGGGAAGCCGGCAGTTTCGCGATTTCGACAGCTATCTCATCCCGCCGGCGACCTTTGCGGCGCTTCACGAGAAGGGGCCTTTGCCGCTAGCCATCGAAACGGATTTCGAGCGCCATATCGAGGAAAGGCGCACCAGGCTCGACACGGCGATCGAACAGGTGACGATCCTCGCGCGTCAGGGCGAGCTGCCCCAGGTGAGGCTTGACGAAAACGGCCTCATCATCTCGCCGCTGAAGGCGGCAACGCCGCCCGCCACCGAGATTGCCCGTCGCGCCGCCTATGATCGACTGCCGCGCGTGAAGATCACCGATCTTCTGCTTGAGGTCGATGCCTGGACCGGGTTCAGCGAATGCTTCATCCACCGGCGTTCGGGTAGGGAAGCCGACGATCGCAATGCCCTGCTTACCGTCATCCTCGCCGACGGCATCAATCTCGGCCTCACGCGGATGGCGGAAACCTGCCGGGGCGCAAGTCTGCGTCAGCTCGCCCATCTTCACGACTGGCATATTAGCGAGGCCGCTTATGGCGAAGCGCTGGGAAGGCTGATCGACGCCCATCGCGCCATGCCACTCGCCGCGCTGTGGGGAGACGGCACCACTTCGTCGAGCGACGGACAGCAATTTCACGCTGGCGGTCGTGGGGCCGCGATCGGCGACATCAACGCACGCAGCGGCAACGAACCGGGCGTCGCCTTCTACACCCATGTCTCGGATCGATATGATCCCTTCGCGAGCAGGGTGATCGCGGCGACTGCCGGCGAAGCGCCTTATGTGCTGGATGGCTTGCTGTATCATCAGACCGGCCTGACGATTGAGGAGCACTACACCGATACAGGCGGGGCATCGGACCATGTGTTCGGCCTCATGCCTTTCTTCGGCTACCGCTTCGCGCCGCGCCTCCGCGATATCAGGGAGCGTCGCTTGCACCTCCTGCCTGGCCAGGAATCTGGCCAGCTGCTCACTGGCATGACGGCCGAGCCGATCGCATTGGGTCATGTCGCCGCGCATTGGGACGAACTGCTGCGGTTCGCCACATCGATCCGCACCGGCACCGTCACCGCTTCGGCGATGCTCCGCCGGCTGTCCGCCTATCCCCGACAAAATGGACTGGCCCTCGCGTTGCGCGAGCTTGGCCGCCTCGAACGCTCGATCTTCATGCTCGACTGGCTGCGCGACATTGACCTGCGCCGGCGCACCCAGGCGGGCCTCAATAAGGGTGAAGCCCGCAATGCGCTCGCCCGCGCGCTCTTCTTCAACCAACTCGGCGAGCTGCGTGATCGGCGCTTCGAGAACCAGACTTATCGGGCATCGGGCCTCAATCTGCTCGTCGCCGCCATCATCCTGTGGAACACCCGCTATCTCGAAATGGCGTTGGCTGACATCGGTACGCCCGACGAGATCGCACGCCACATCGCACCGTTGGGCTGGGAGCACATCTCGCTGACAGGGGACTATAGCTGGAATGTCGAAGATCGCCCAGATCCGGATGCCTTGCGGCCGCTGCGCGCCGTCAGCTCCTTGCTCGCCGCGTGACGTTCGCTATCCGTTCGCCCTTACCGTGCAGTTGCGTCACTTTCGTGTAGTCACCCCTAAACAGTATCGAAAAGGGGCAGCGCTGGATCTTCGATACCGCTGAGCGACCCGATGGAACGCTCATGGCGGTAAATCTGAGGTTCGAAGGCGTTTAACGATCAACACAATTCTCTCGCAAGTCGATCTGGCGGCAGCTAT
Organism: Sphingobium sp. BS19; assembly: GCF_027925545.1. NCBI lineage: Bacteria > Pseudomonadati > Pseudomonadota > Alphaproteobacteria > Sphingomonadales > Sphingobiaceae > Sphingobium > Sphingobium sp. BS19. Next base: position 28,676 of record NZ_BSEF01000022.1, on the reverse strand, counting down.
CGTGGTTGGTCTCTGCAAAGCGTACCGACAGGAAACCACCACTTTCTACCATTCCGGAAGGGCGCGGGGCCTCGAGGCGTGCTGCCTTATGTAGGTTTTCTGTTCCGTTGCTACTCAACCCCCGCCTTGAGCGGTTCGGGCGCCACCTTGAAGTCGGCGCACTCGACGCCGCCCAGCTCGCGCACGAGCCGTTCCAGCACCACCGTTCCCACGTCGCGCGCCACCGCAGGCGGCAGCGCAGCCAGGTCCGCCGTTGTCCTTACGCCGAGGGGCCGAAGGCGCGCTTCCAGCGCGCCCCCGATGCCCCATACTTCCCCGACCGGCCAATGGTCGAACAGACGCCGGCGTAGCTCGACATCGTGAAGGTCGACCACCCCTCCCCACACCTTCTCCGTCGCCTTTGCCAAAGCATTCGCAACTTTCGACAGGGTGCGGGTCGGACCCAGGCCGATCCGGGTCGGGAGGCCGACCGATCGGGCTATATCCTCCCGGACCGCGTGCGCGGCCGCGACGTTGCCGAGGCCACTCGGCAGCACCGGCAAGCGGAAGAAACTTTCGTCGATCGAGTAGACTTCCACCATTTCGGAATGATCGGCGATGACGGCGTTGAAGCGCCGGTTGAGATCCGCATACAGCTCATAATTGCTCGACCGGAGCTGGATGCCGTGGCGCTTGATCCGGTCCCGAATCTTGAAAACCGGCTCGCCCATACGGACGTGGAGCGCCTTCGCTTCCTCGCTCCTGGCAACCGCGCACCCGTCGTTGTTCGACAGGACGATGACCGGCACGCCCCGCAGGCTCGGATCGAACAGACGCTCCGCGCTGACATAGAAGTTGGCAACGTCGACGATCGCCCAGGACATGCCGCCTACCGCCGGTAGTCGCGAACGCCGGTCCGCACGACGCCCCATATTTCCACGCCGTCGGCAGAGGTCGGCTCATAGCATTGCTGGCTGTTGCGCGCCTCGAGGAATGGAACGCCCCGGCGCTGGACGAGCTGGCGGCAGACGAAGCCGCCATCGACGATCGCGATCACGATATGCCCTTCTGCAGGCCGCGTGTCGCGATCGACCACTACTACGTCGTTATCGTAGATTCCGGCCTCGATCATGCTGCTACCGCTGATCCGGAACACGAAGCTCGCCGCTCGATCGAGACGCAGCAGCTCGATCAGGCTTATCGCATCGTCCTGCCAATCTTGGGCGGGACTTGGAAAGCCGGCGCCCGCAGCGCCGACGATGCGTAGAAGAATCCCCTTCGGCACCTCGGCGATCGGCACCGGCTGCATTAGTGGCAGCATGGTGATTCCCTTCACGGCCATTGTAACGCGTGATGGAACGGAAAGGGAACATGGCATATGCACCGTTCGGCGCATCGATGCGAGATCAGATCAATTGCTAGTTGAAACAGCAGAATCCATGTTCGCCGATCAGGGCGATGGCCTCTTGTTCGTCGGGGCCGTCATTGTGCAATTCGATCGCCCGAACCTTGGTCCACGGCCCCAGCTCGGCGGGGAGGTTCGCCCCCTCCCCGTCAATCGTCAGAGCGGATAATCCGTCTGCGCCGGTGAAGAGCCAGACGTTCACGCGCCAGGGCCTTCCCCTTCCGCGCTGATGGCCTCCTGCACCGGCGCCGGGAAATGGCGGTAGAGCGTCGGCACCGATACACCGATCGTCGGCGCGATCTCGCGCACCGTCATCCCCGAAGCCAAGAGCTTGCGAGCTGCCTCTAGCCGCTTGGGCGTCATCACCGTCTTTCGGCCGCCTACCCTTCCCTCGCGCCGCGCCACGATCAAGGCAGCCGTCGTGCGCTCGCGGATGAGGTCGCGTTCCATTTCGGCCATCGCAGCCATGATGTGAAAGACGAGCTTGCCGGCGGTGCCGCCAGTGTCGATGCCGTCCGTGAGCGAACGGAAGCCGATGCCGCGATCAGCAAGGTTCGCGGCCAGATCGATCAGCCCCTTCATCGTTCGGCCGAGACGATCGAGCTTCCACACCACCAGCACGTCTCCGGCACGTGCGTGCGACAGAGCTTCGGCTAGACCAGCGCGGTCCGCCTTGGCGCCGCTCGCTTTGTCGGTGAAGGTCCGCTCGCACCCAGCTTCGCGCAGCGCGTCGAGCTGGGGCGTCAGATCCTGTTCGGGCGTCGAGACGCGCGCATAGCCGATCAGCATGAATCGTTCTCAAAACTCATCCTTCGCGCCTATCACGACAGCACACAATCGAGAAAGTGTTTTGATACGCGCTGCGCGGCTGCTACACATTCTCATATGGTGCCGCTTCAAAATCGATCGTTTGCGAGACGAGTTACTGCCGACGCCGCCTGTCACCACGTCGGTCCGCGAAAGCACGAAGATTGGCACCGATCGCTGGCTCTGCCCTCTGCCTTCCGTGGCGACGACGGTCCGTTTCGTGCTTTCGCGGACCATCCTTCCTCGCCGTTCGTGCTTTCGCGGACCCGGGAAATTGCGGCATGACCGAGCGTGACCTGAGCCAAGGCGACTTGTTCATTCTCGACAGCCCATTGCTGACCGAGGTCCGCGGCGAGCAGTCGTTGATGGCGTATCCGTTTTTCGCTTTGTCCAAGACGGCGTGGAAGCGTTCGCTGATCTACAAGACCGACGCGGTGTCGATCGAGATCGGTCCCGGCCCTCGCGGGGTCGCTACTATCTACGACAAGGAAGTATTGCTCTATATAGCGAGCTTGCTGGTCTCCAAACTTGATGCCGGCGAGGCTGTTGCCCAAGATTTCTATTTTACCGCTCACGATCTTTTCCGCGTGACCGGCGTCAATGGCTCGGCGCGCTCCTACTCGCGACTGTCCGATGCGCTGGAACGACTCCAGGGCACGCAGATCAAGACCAACATCGAAGCGGGTGGCGAGGGCCAGGCTGGCTTCTTCTCTTGGTTGTCGGAAGCGCAGCTCCACTACACCAAGAGCAAAAACGGCGATAAGCGATTGAAGGGCGTCAAGGTTCGCCTGTGCGACTGGCTTTACCGTGCGATCCTGCGCGATCGTCGCGTGCTGGAATATTCGCCCTCCTATTTCCAGCTCGGCCCTGTCGAGCGCCGGCTTTATGAGGTCGCGCTTTCGACCTGCAAGGGTGGTGCAGTCCAAGTCGGGCTAGACGATTTGCGGCTCCAACTCGGCTACCAAAATTCCTTGAAGCACTTCCGGCACGTAATGAAGGGCATTACCGACGCAAATGCCATCCCCGACTTTCACATCATTATGGGCGATACTGCATCCAGTGCGACAGTCGCGGGCAAGGGCCGGAATACCACCGCGACGACTGTGACAATTACGCCGAAGCCGGCGTTGATGTCCGCCTAAGCGCGGGTTGCGAATCGATTCTGCATCGCGGCCTTGTTTGGTCCGCGAAAGCACGAGTGCCGGTCCCCGAAAACACGAAGTCAGGTCCGCGAAAGCACGAACCCGCGTCACCCGGGTCCGCGATAGCACGAACTTTTTCCTGCATTAGTCCGCGAAAGCACGAATTGTAGTTGTTTCGCTGGCGCGTCGCTTCCGGCAAAAAATACCGATGTCGTGCGCAATTGGCGGACGACGAATTAGGGAGCGGCCGTGACCACATAAACGAATGCCCGGCACGAGGCCGGGCACCCTGGAATGTGATGAGCGATGCTTGGCGGCATCGATCGGGACATAAGACACCCCCCTCATACCCGTTCCTGAGCTTCGGTTCAAGGGAGCGCGCTTCGCGCCACGCCCAAGTTTTGCCTGGTCCCGGCCCCGATGAAGGGGACGGACGATGGGAGCAGTTTCACTCGCGCAGGCGAGCTTCATGGCGCTCGACCGCATTGAGCGCGCGCGGCCGAGATCACGATCGGGCGCACCAAACCCGACGCGCGCGCATGTGCATCCGAACAGCCGGCGTGCCGGCACGTTCGAGGATGACTTTTTCTACAGCTACGCGAAGGGCGAAACCGACCGGCTCTATAAGAAGGCTGTGGAGCTGCTGAAGCGCAAGAACGCTGTGCGGCGGCTCGCGCGCGCCGAGGGTCGCCAGCTCTCCGAGGACGAACGGCTCGTCACGCTGATAACGCCAGCGGCGATCCGCGTGTTCGAGCAGCTTACGACGCTTGCCCGAACCTGCGCCGGCAAGGTTTTCCCAACCTGGGAATGGATCGAGGCCGCGAGCGGCCTGTCTCGCGCGAGTGTCGGGCGCGGCCTGTCGATCCTCGCCAAGATGGGGTTGATCGAGAAGCAGCGGCGATGCGTCCCGATCGATCCGCCCGCCGACCGCCACAAGGCGCGCAACGCGCAGACGTCGAACGTCTATCGCATGAGCTTCCCCAACCGGCTCGCTCGGTTCCTTCCGCGCTTTCTTCGGCCCGTGCCGCTCCCCGATGACGTGGTGCAGCGTGAGGTGGATCGTATCGAAGAGATAGAAACCATGCGACTCTGGCGCACCCCTCCAGAAAGACCTCTTCCTGCGCATTGTTCACATCGCACAGCGCGCGCCAGCCTGAGCCATAGGGGTCCTGTGCAGAGGTCAGATCGCTGCCAAAGCCGCGCCGCCCAATGAGCGAATTCGTCATGATCGGCCATTTATGAGAGCCAGGATAATAGAAGAGCGGTCCGGCGTCCGGTCCTATGTCCTCCATCGCCAGCCACACACCGCACATGAAGCGCTCTGGCAGTGATGAGAAATGGACGGAGTCCGAATGGGCATCCTGCTGGGTTCCGACCGGAAAGTTCAGTGTCTGAAATGGAAATGCGCGGCGACCATAAAGCTTGCTCAGCAGCTCAATGACGGCCTGGTTGATAGCAATGGCGCGCACGTCCTCGTCGAATTTCCAAGCATCTTGGAGCCGCCGCCCGCCGATAGTCTTGTCGCTATCCAGGTCGGCGAAGTCGACCCCATAGCTTGGCCCCAGATTGTGTTTTATGCGATCGATCCGGCTGTCCAGAACGATGTCCGGAAAGTCGAAGACTGCATAGCCTTTTTCATGGAGATCATTGGCGATCCGCTCTTCGTCCATCGTGAGCCCCCAATCCGCCTTGACCACGGGGAACAGTGGGGATTCGATCAGGGGCAGGCCGGGAAAGATATTGGTCAAGCGCGTCGGTACCTTGTGCAATTGATATATGAATCAGAAAGCGTCATCGGCGAATCCGAAAGAAATTCTGGTTCAGAATTAAGCTCAGGACACGTTTCCATTTGCCCGGCCCCTGCCATAGCTGTTTTACTATTCTAGTGAAATCTTGCCGGATTGTCCCACGATCGTCCAAATGGCGATATAGCTTCCAAAAAGCATCCACACCTATCGCTTGCGGCATGAGCCAGGCACCGTGGTAGCCGAAGCTACTGGACACGTCCCCTGCTCGCTCAGCCGAGAACAGATCAGCGATCACACGTGGAGCAAAGCGCATCCCCCTGCTTTCCAACCATTCGCGGTTGATCCGTCCAATTGCTATATCTTCGGGGTGACAAGAACTAAAAGCAGGATCGCGGCACAGCATCATCAGGCGTCGGCTGCGCAGAGAAAATCCGCCATTGCCCACATCATGCCCGTCGGAAAATTGGGGCCAACTGGCACCGATGTAGTCATAGTCGAGGAAATCGGGCCGCCATCGCGCAGCGTCCAGCACATGGCCATCCCATTGGGCAACAAGACAGTGGGTCGTGTCGATATGGTCGACCATATCCGTCAGCAGAAAGTCCGAATAGGCATGCGAGGATGCGATACGGGCGATCGGCACCACAGTGATTCCCAGATGATCGCACTGGACTGGCGCATCGGTAAACAGCTTACAGACCGCAAAATCGATCTGCGCCAAGCTAGCTTCCAACGCGCGGATCGTGGTCGCGACATTGACCGAGCTGGCCGCGCACAAGGTCACTTGCGGAAGCGACAACCGGAGTGGAGAAGTGCCCTGCCCCATGATGTCAGAGCGCCACCGCGAACTGCTCGCTGGCACGGCTGAGTTGGGGATGATGATAGGGATCAACGATTTCGTCGGTCTTCCAGATGCGTTTAAGCGCGGCAAGTTCTCCAGCAAATCGTGCGGCGCCGACCGGATCCTTATCCAGCCCGCGTGACACTGATTCATGGTGGATCAAAACGGCCCGCGGCTCGTAGAGCGATTGCCACCCGCGCTGATTGAGGCGCAGACAAAGATCGACATCGTTGAAAGCGACAGCAAAATTGCGCTCGTCGAGGCCACCGACGGTGAGGAACTTGTCCCGCTCCACCACCAAACAGGCGGCCGTCACAGCCATGGTGAATTGGGGCAGGCTGTGACGATGAAAATAGCCTTCCTCTTCGGGTCGCAGGAAACGATGAGCATGGCCGGCCGCATTGCCGATCCCGATAACGACGCCAGCATGTTGTATGCGGCCGTCGGGGTAAAGCAACTGTGCGCCTACGGCACCGACCTCGGGTCGAAGCGCCTGGGTCGCCAGCGTCGCCAGCCAGTAAGGCTCGGTCGTCTCGACATCGTTGTTGAGCAGGCAGAGCAGTCTACCCTGCGCCTCGCTCACAGCCCGATTGTTGATCGCCGAATAATTGAAGGCTCCGCTATGATGAAACACCCGATGCCGTGTGGGGTCGAGCGCCCCAAGATAGGCCAGCGTCTCAGGATCGTCGCTATCATTGTCTACCACGATGATATCCACGTCGGGATAGGCCGACGCCGCCACCCCATCAAGGCAGGTGCGCAGCAAACCCACCTGGTTGCGGGTAGGCACGATGACCGTAACCGGCGGCAATTCGGCGTGCACGTCCAGTGGTCGTGCCGGCAGGCGCTGGGGAGGCCTCCGTCGTCGATGATGCATCATCTCCCGCAGATGCTGCGGTTCTGCTCGCCCGACGAGCCTTTCGACCAACGCCCTGCTCCAGTCCGGCATGGCAGCCACAGCTTCCAGATCGGATCGAGTCGCACGCACCGCACAAGCACCGGAAATGTAGTCCCAGTGCGCAAATAGTTCCGCATTCCAGTCCGGTTTGAAATACGGTGCGCACCTACGATGCCCACTCAGCAAGTCATCGTCGGCGTAGACGATACTCGCGGTTGAATCATCCATCGCTGCGCGATAGGCGGTGGCAGTGCCGGGCGCTATCCTGTCACCGGACGCAAGCAAAAGCAGCCAAGGCGACTGTTCCCACTCAATCTTTTCGATTGCGGCAGCCAGGGTAGGTGTTTCGTTGGCACCAACTATAAGCACCGGCAGGCTTTCGGCCGTGACTGCATCCAACGTTGCCTTAAGATTCTCAGAACCGTGATCGCCCGCAATATCGATCAGGCCGATTATCGAGGTAGTTCTACTACGGCGACTATGCGCGTTTCGCTCCCGTTCTTGCCGTGAAACCCAAAGAACATAAGCCTTACGCGACTGGCTCAGAAGCGGCGCGAACTGGGCCCAAGCGCGCACGCGCTTACGCATGAACCACCATTTAGTTGCAGTTAGATAAGCGAGCGGTTGGATGCGAAAGGCATCGATATGGACGGACGCGATCAACCATGCGTCGGTGATCCGCTTCACATATAGGTCTTTTAACTTTGGTCGCATGGGGGTTTGGCAAATAACCGTTTGAAATAGGATCACAAAGGAAATCCACATTCCCTCGATTAAAAAATATCTTCAAGATACCATATGGCTATGGGGTTGCTTGACGCTATCCAATAGTGATGCCGTTTCTATGCCTGCCATTGCTTTCATCAGTCCAAGGGGTGGCGGGCGTTACCATTAGCATGGACGCCCTACTCCCTGCTTCCCAGTTATCGCCCGCTGCCCAAGTGTAGGTCATCGATGCCGACCCCAATTATGCGACTGCCGCTTATAGTAAAGATGAAGCGCTTCCCGTCAATCTTTCGATCATCGCCAATTTCGACCAGGACAACATTCTCAATCGCATCGAGACACCTGCAGGGTGCCGTCAGGCCAATGCGAACCACTCTCCACTGGATGGATTTGTGGCGCAAAAGCGATCTCTTAGTTGATGATGATTGGCCACTCAGCCATGGAGGCTAAGCGGCGTTCCTTGTAAGTCTGTCTGTCGACGAGATGGCGCTCCAAGCTGAAGTGGTTGTGGACATTGGTGGATGCTGGCGAACTTCTGCAGCGTCTTCATCTGTCGGAAGCGCAGCATTGCTCGCTCCCTTCGTCGAAAGGGCAAATAGTTGTTCTCCACTCGGTTGTTGGCCCATCTGCCAATCTCCTGCTTTTCGGCATTACCCAGCCCATTTCTCGCAGTTCTATAGGATCGCAAACCATCTGTTGTCATGGCTTCAGGCTGCCCGTGGCGCTTCAGGGCCTTCTTTGTGAAACGCATAGCAGCGACCTTGCCCCACCTTGTCGTCGCAAAGGATTCCTGTTGCTCGCTCTCATGATCGACGGCGTTCCACAGGTAGCGCATCTCCCCACCGATCTTCATATGTATCTCGTCAAGATGCCATCGCCAATGGCAATATCCCAGGATGCGCGAGACACGCTGGTGCCGGATATCAGCGGCGAAGAGCGGACCGAAACGGTCCACCATAGCCGCAGCGTTTCATGGAAAATTTCGATCACGCGCTGGAAGAGCAGATCCTCCAAATTTCGCAAAGACAGCGGAAACCATACGTACATCTTAACGACAAGCCGGATTACCTCGGATGACGGATTGAAATAGCGAAAAGGCCAAACAGGCTGCGCCTGAGGGACGAACGCAGCCTACATCCCGCACGCCGCTCTGCAATGCCATTTGGTTTCACAGCACCCATGCCTACATTTCATACGCTGTTCTGCAAATGCGTTTGCTTGACGGCCCAGACGCGAACTAAACCTTAACCTTACAGGCGACTTTACCGCCGTTCTTTCGCGCACGCCCGCGACATTTGGCTATGGCATCTCGGTTATCCAGCATGAACTCGGCGCCACCCAATATCTCGGCGGCGGCATTAGGATAGGCGGTGACCAGCATATGCCTGCCGGCATCGGCGATGGATAGCCTCAGCGTCCGAGCCGCAAGCCGTTCGGGTAAAAGCCAGCGTGTCGGCGCCATGCGGGCGATCATTCCCGGCAGTATCGTCATTGCCATCGCGCCACCTGCCAGTCCCGCTATCAGCCAGCGTCGACACTGCCGGGTCTGTGCACGGATCTGGCGCGCCCGCTGAAGGCCGCGAACATGCGCCTGACGGCTCTCTTCCATCGCCCTGGCGCTTTCCAGCATATCGAGCGTCGCCTCTTTAAGCGCGTCGCGATTGGGCCGATCCATTTTTGAAGTGGTGAGCGCGACCTTTTTTAAGATGTCCTCCGCCGAAATCCCTGTCGCATATTGCTCGACGAGCCAGTCGAGGGTCTTTTGGATGAGGGCAAAGCTGGAGGCATAGTCTGGCGCTTCGGCAAGTCGCGCCATGATCTCGCCATGGCGTTCTCGCGCTTCCTCCTGCATCTGCCGGAACGCATGGAGGGCGGTGTCCTCATATGGCTGTGCCGGATAGTTATCCATGGGTCTGTCTCCTTCCTGTCATCGCTCAAGGCCCCGTCCCCGTTCTTGTGCGCGCGCCTGGCGCTCCGCGCCCTGTTCGCGCGTCTGCCAGTCCCCACGCGCCATGGTCCGCACCTCGTCCATGTTGACCTGCCCACCGCTCAATAGGATGGCGGCGACTGTACGGTCGCGCTCGAGGCCCCGCGCCATCTGGACCATCTTCGCCTCAGCTTTGCGCGCAGCGCGCAGATCGCCGTCGCGGACCAGCTCGGCACGGTCGCGCTGTAATTGATGCCAGCCCTCGACGAAGCGGTCCGATCGCAGGAAGGGATCGACGCGAACCTGCGCTTCACGTTCGATTGCCCGTAGGGCGTCATTGCCTCCGCTGTCGGCGGTCTTGCGGGCAAGGTCCGGATCCCGCTGGAAAGCGGCAGTGAGATCGGACACGCCCTTAGGACGGATGGCGTCGAGCGCCTTGCCACTGCGCTCAAGCGCTTCGTGCTGATGGGGCAGCGCTGCGAACCCTTGTCCCTGTATCCGTTCGATGGCGATCCAGGCCCGGGCGTATCGCTCCACGGCGCGCCGCTCATCGCTACGCACGTCAAGGCGACGCAGATCAGGCTGTGCGTCTTTTGCCTGGACGCGCATGACAGTCGGGAACCGCAGGCCGTCGAACATCCCGCGCGCCTTCTCGGGAAGTTTGTTCACGATCTCGGCGACACGCTCGTCAAATGTAATGCCGCGCCGCTCCGCATAGTCTTTGGCGGGATCGGACTTCCGGTAATCGCTTGCCATACCCGCCTCGTCGATCACCAACACATCGCGCGAGGTCAGAAGATCGCGACCCTGCGCCCAGCCATGTTCATGGGCGGCGATGGTGCGAGACGCAATGCCCGAGCCATTCTCCAGTCCCTCGGCGGCAATGCCTGCGAGCGCGGCGCCACGCACATCCGCGCTGGCAGCGCAGATGGTCGCGCCTTCTGTCGCGCCCGTCGAGTGGGTCCGCTATGCGCAGGGCGCCGCCGCCGCGGTGACCGCGCTGCTGCAGGCCGACAATGAGGCGGCAGTGCAGCTGCGCGCCTATCTAGACCAGACCCGCCCTGCCCCCGACCAGCCGACCGCGCCGCTCATCGTCAAGCTCTGGGTGGCGAAGGACAGGAAGGTGTCGAAGATCGATTTCACGCCGTTCTCGCACCCCGCGCCCAATGCCGATCTGCGCGCGCTGCTCGTCGGCCAGCGTCTACCCGGCATGCTGCCCAAAGGGATGCTGCTGCCGCTGCGGATCGCGGTTCAGCTCGATACGCTGCCCGCCGCGGCTCCCGTCGCCGATCCGGGACCAAATAGCGTCTAATCGGTGCGGATCGCGGGCGGCATGCCGCCGCGCGCCACCGCCATGTTCAACCCTTTGGAGAATCAGAGCCTCGGATGACTGGAAACGACCTGATCGACACGATCGCTGCCGCACAAGACAAAAGCCGCGCGGAGGTGAAGGCCATCGTCGACGCCTTGTTCGCCACAATTGGCAATGCTGCCGCAAAGGGTGATGAGATCGCGATCACGGGCTTCGGGAAATTCACCACGCACAAGACCCCGGCACGCGGCGGCCGTCATCCGCGCACCGGCGAACCGATGACGATCAAAGCCGCCATGCGGACCGCGTTCAAGCCCGCAAAGGCGCTCAAAGACCAGATCAACGGCTGAGGCGCGTCGGAGCGCGGATGCCTTTGTCGATCGGACCGGTTATAGCACGGCGCTTGAGATACAGGGCCAGCTGCGCATGATGGTGCGATGCAGGCGCCCCATCGGGCGGCGCTAACCGACGCGACAGCTACCGCTCACCAATTCATGAAGCGCCTTGTCCCGAAAGACAGGCCCTTTGTACAACGCGCTGCAGGGCGTCTCGGCGACCTTCACGGGAAATGGCGAGCAGATCGTCGTCATCGCCCTTTTCATACCCATCGGCGGCCAGCCAGAATTTGGCCCGGCGCAGAAATTCGTTCAGAATGCCGGCCACGCTGCGGTTAGCTGTCATCCGCCAGAGGCCTCTTGTGCGATGATTTCCGCAGCGATCCCATGCCCCCGTATCCCTTCCATCGAGCTATCATAGATGTTGTCCATGAGATGCCGTGCTTGTTCGGGCTTTCTGAACCGCACAGCAATCGAAAAGCATTTTTTCAATATGGGACGGAGGTCGCTGGCCAGGCCTACGGATAAGTTCCAGTCTCGCCATTCCTTTAGGATCGACCGCCGGTGATCCAGTGACCCATCCCGAGCCGCAGCGGCAACGGCGCCATCAAGGGAGCCGTAGAGTAGGTCGAAATCCTCATTAAAATAACAACCGATAAGGTTAGAAAACAGCGGCCAGCGTCGCTCTGCGAAATCCCGTTGTTCCCATTTCTCCGTTTTCATCATGCGATAGTGTCATCGGCGGCAGATGTCCGCAATCAGGGAACCGAGCCTGCCGATTAAATGTCTTGGTTTGGTCGACACCGGTAGGAGGCACCTGGGACGAAGCGTCCGTTCCCTAGCGTTATGCAGTGAGGAACAATATAGTCGGCCTGCGCGTCCGTTCACCATGGTAGAACCAACGATCATCGACATATCGCACAGTCTAGGGCGTGAAGAAGCAAAGCGCCGCATGGAAAACCGCGTTGGCAAGCTGGCATCACATATTCCAGGTGGCGCGGCGACCGTCACGTCGTCCTGGCCCAGCGTCGACCGCATGGTCTTGACCGTGTCGACTATGGGCGTTGAGGTGCCATGCACCATCGATGCGGAGGATACCCGACTTCGCATCACGCTTCATCTCTCCGGCATGCTCAGTCTGATGGCTGGACCAATAGCAGCGGTGGTCCGGCAGCAGGGCGAGCGACTGATGCTGGAAGACCGTTCGACGACCAAGACCTAGCCTCGTCGAGAAGATCTTGCGTCCCCTTCGGGCCGCACTCTATTCCGGTTTGCGAAGGCCGGATCGGATGCCCATCTACCAAAGCTACGCATGGTTCCGGCGTTAGCCAGCATTCCGAGCGCCTCATCGGGACAGCGTATATTTGACGATTTGCCTACTGCGTTGCCAGTTGGCGTATGGGCCTTCCCTCCGAATAGAACCATATTCACAACGTGAACTTCGCTTGGACCCGGTCCCAAATCACCTCATTCGGATCCATTTGGGCGCTGGTTCGGGTCCTCGTACGGGACCGATTTTTAGGGCGGACCACGGGTGGACCACAAACTTTGTAGAGGTTGTAATAGCTAGGTATTACATTTGCTTAGTCTCGCAATGTGAGTCCTGTAAGCGCACCAGGAAGCAGAAGCCTGATATTTCGCGATCCGAAAGCGGGATACGGTTTATTCGGGCTTCGACGGACAGGCTGATCTGATCGCTGCCGGGCGCGTTGCGACGGCGTGCTGTGAATTGCGCACAATACGAACATGGCCTGCTAGGCCGCCAGTATTGCATCCCGTGGCGCTTCTACTTTGCCATATTCGGGGTCGCGGCTGCCGATGACGGCGTTTGTCCACCCGTACATCCGGTCCCATCATCTTCGGGCGCACCCAGCAGTTTCAGGATGACGCCGAGAGGCAGCACGATTGCGATAGCCTCCACGAAATCGATGGTCCCATCCGCACTCCCCCTCTGCATGGCTGCGCTGATTCGCATGCCCGCACCGTCATCGGCCATTTCGCGGCATCGCAAAATGATATGCTCATGGGACCGAGCAGGTCTTATTGACCCGAGACCTCATTGCCGTCGGTGAGAACGATCTCAACGTCAATTCGTCCGCTATGCCAGCCGATCGGCATGCCAGCGCAGATGATCGCCCATGAATGTGGAAATGAAGTAATAGCTGTGGTCATAGCCCGGCTGAAGCCGCAGCGTCAGTGGGATGCCAGCTTTCTCGCAAGCCTCTTTGAGCAGATGAGGTTTAAGCTGTTCCGTCAGAAAGTTGTCGGCCTCGCCCTGATCGACCAGCAGATCGGCGACACGGGCGCCGTCCTCGATCAGGGCGACGGCATCATGTCGACGCCATGCCGCCTGATCGCGGCCCAGATAACCGCCAAGAGCCTTATGGCCCCATGGAACCTGCGACGGTGCGACGATCGGCGCAAAGGCGGATATCGCCCGGAACCGGTCCGGGAATGTTAATCCGATGGTCAGCGCGCCGTGGCCGCCCATGCTGTGGCCCATGATCGACTGTCGATCCATGTCGGCAGGAAAATGCGCCCCTATAAGGTCTGGCAGCTCCTGTGTGATGTAGCTCCACATCTTGTAATGCGCCGCGAACGGTTCCTGAGCTGCATCGACATAGAAGCCGGCACCCAGACCGAAATCATAGGCACCGTCGGGATCGTCCGCCACGCCCTCGCCGCGCGGCGAGGTGTCCGGTGCGATGAAAATCAGGCCAAGCTCGGCACAGAGGCGACGAAACTCCCCTTTGTCCGTGACGTTGGCATGGGTGCAGGTGAGGCCGGACAAATACCAGACCACCGGCAGTTTCGTATCGGCTGCATGCTCGGGCACATATACGGAAAATGTCATGTCCGTGCCGGTGGCGGCAGAGACATGCTTATACACGCCCTGCACGCCGCCGAAGGTGCGATTTTCTGATACTGTTTCCATTAAAAGACCACGACGCTGCGAATGCTCTCGCCTGCGTGCATCAGGTCGAAGCCCTTGTTGATCTCATCCAACGTCAGGACATGGGTGATCATCGGATCGATCTGAATCTTGCCGTTCATGTACCAATCGACGATCTTGGGTACGTCGGTACGTCCTTTGGCTCCGCCAAAGGCGGTGCCGCGCCAGTTGCGGCCGGTGACGAGCTGGAACGGACGGGTGCTGATTTCCTTGCCCGCTTCAGCCACGCCAATGATGATGCTGGTGCCCCAGCCGCGGTGGCAGGCTTCCAATGCCTGACGCATGACTGTCGTGTTACCGGTGCAGTCGAAGGTATAGTCCGCACCGCCATCGGTCAGCGCGACCAGATGCGCGACGATGTCGCCATCGATGTCCTTCGGGTTCACAAAATGCGTCATGCCGAACTTGCGGCCCCATTCCTCGCGGTCGGGGTTGATGTCGACGCCGATGATCATGTTCGCGCCCGCCATCTTCGCACCCTGGAGCACGTTAAGGCCGATGCCACCCAGACCGAAGATGATGACATTGTCGCCGGGCGCGACTTTCGCCGTGTTCACCACCGCGCCGACGCCCGTCGTCACGCCGCAGCCGATGTAGCAGCTTGTCTTGAACGGCGCGTCTTCGCGGATCTTGGCTACCGCGATTTCCGGCAGGACGGTGAAGTTGGAGAAGGTGGAGCAGCCCATGTAATGATAAATAGGCTGGCCCTTGTAGCTGAAGCGCGTGGTGCCATCGGGCATCAGCCCCTTGCCCTGCGTCGCGCGGATCGCGGTGCACAGGTTGGTCTTGCCCGAAAGGCAGCTTTTACACTGACGGCATTCGGGCGTGTAAAGAGGGATGACATGATCGCCGGGCTTGACCGATGTGACACCAGTACCGACTTCGCGAACGATGCCTGCGCCTTCGTGGCCCAGGATCGAAGGGAAGATGCCTTCGCTGTCAAGACCGTCCAGCGTATAGGCATCGGTGTGGCAGATGCCTGTCGCCATGATCTCGACCAGAACTTCGCCCGCTTTGGGGCCTTCAAGATCGAGTTCGACAATCTCAAGAGGTTTCTTTGCTTCGAAGGCTACGGCAGCACGGGTCTTCATCATCAACTCCTGATGGGTCCATAAAATAGGAAGGGTGGCAAATGGGTGGTCTACGCCCGCCCAGCCGCTCCGACGAAGCCTTCAATGAGCCAGGCACAGAAAGATGACAACCACTTCATGACCGCTTTGCCGAGTTCTCCTCCATCTATCATCGGGCCAGCGCAAGGGGATGCCCGGTCGCGCATTGCCCGTTGGATCCCGTCCAGCGCGCATTTTCGCAAAATCGGTTCCTCCGGCATTGCCGAACGGCTAGGGATTGCGGGTCGAATGAAGTTTCGGCTGGGCGACCTTAGAGAAGGTTGGAGATACGGTAAGAGTGGGTCGGAGCGTTCGAGGAGGGTGGTAAAAGAGTGAGTGTGATTTCGGATTCCGGGCTTCCGTCGATGCATCGTGCAGAGACTGGCCACGTACCTCGTTATGTTTTGACCCTGGTCTGTCGCGATGTGCCTGGCATCGTCGCCAGCGTCGCTACCAATTTGTTTGAGGCAGGTGCCAACATCCTGGAGGCTCGTCAGTTCGACGATCTGGAGAGCGGGCGCTTCTTCATGCGCGTGGAATTTACTGCGGAAGCGGACGCTGACACGCGTCTCTCCGATCACTTCGCCCCGGTTGCTGAGCACTTCGATATGGCGTGGTCTTTGCGTGACCTTTCGCGCAAAAAGCGGGTGCTGCTTCTGGTCTCGAAATTCGATCACTGCCTTGGCGATCTTCTCTACCGCCACCGCCTCGGGGAATTGCCGATGGATATCGTCGGCATCGTTTCCAACCATCCGCAAGCGGTGCTGTCGGTCAGTAATGTCGGCGACATCCCCTACCATCACTTGCCTGTGACGAGGGACACCAAGGCGCAGCAGGAGGCGCAGATCAAGTCTATTGTCGATGAGACTGGCGCCGACCTTATCGTTCTTGCGCGGTACATGCAGATACTGTCCGACGATCTGGCGGGTTTCCTGTCGGGACGCTGCATCAATATCCATCACAGCTTTCTGCCCGGATTCAAGGGCGCCAAACCTTATCATCAGGCACATGAGCGTGGTGTAAAGCTTATCGGGGCCACCGCGCATTTCGTGACGGCGGATCTGGATGAAGGTCCGATCATCGAACAGGATGTCGAACGGGTCAGCCATGACGACACCGCCGACGATCTCGTTCGCAAGGGGCGGGACATCGAACGTCGGGTTCTGTCGCGTGCAGTGCTTCTGTTTCTGGAGGACCGGGCAATCATCAATGGGCACCGCACTGTCGTATTCGCTGGTTAATCCATATGGTGGACTTCTACGATGTTTCGAAACCCGGAAACGATAAGCGAGGTCGGTCAACGCGATGCCGGATGAGCGCCAGGTGATGATAGTTCATGACGAAAGCGGCGCGGCGCTTACCGAGCTGACGTTCGAGCGGCTGACACCTGATGGCGGGGTGGAGGCGATCGACCGCATGCTCGCAGAAGAGGTTCCGGTGGCAATCGAGTTCAACGGCATCGGCTACGCCGTGTTGATGGCGACGCCGAGCGACATCGGCGATCTGGTGTTGGGCTTCGCATTGGCTGAGCGGCTCATAGGGCCAACGGATGGGACGTTCGATGTCGACACCCATCGCACCGCACAGGGCGTTGTCGCGCGCGCTACCTTGCCGCAGGCCAGCATGCCCGCCCTGATCGAGCGGGTGCGGCATCGCGCGTCGGAGTCCTCTTGCGGCATATGTGGTATCGAAAATCTGGAGCAGGCGATCCGGCCATTGCCTCGCGTAACGACGCAGGTCCGGGCTGACCGCGCTGCCATTTTCCGCGCGCTGGATGCGCTGGCCGATCATCAGCCGCTCAATGCCGCAACGGGGGCCGCTCATGCTGCCGCATGGGTCAGTCCGGACGGCGCAATCCGGCTGGTGCGCGAGGATGTAGGTCGGCACAACGCATTCGACAAACTGATCGGAGCGATGGCGCTTTTGGGGGCCGACTGGGAGGGAGGCTTTGCGTTGCTCTCGTCACGCTGTTCGTACGAGATAGTGGAAAAGGCGGTGTTGAGTCAGTGTCCCCTGCTCGTCACTATTTCGGCGCCGACTGCGCTAGCCACGGAGCGCGCGGCGGAGGCGGGGATGCCGCTCGTTGTGCTGGCGCGCTCCGATGCGATATTACTGCGGAGCAGCGCGACATTGCCATAGCGCATTGACCGGGCTGGTCTATGGCATCTGGGCAGCAGCAAGGCTCTACTTCAGCGGCTTTGTACGGATCGGAACCGGCACATTACACACATCTACACCGCCAGCCGGCGCGATATAGAAATCATCTTTCCGGTTTGCACGAACATGCATGTAATCCGCAAAGCTCTTCGACGCGGTGTCCATCATTTCAAATTGCGGCCGCTCTGCATCCGGCATATCGCTCGCCAACCGCACCGATAGTATCGCAGTAGGCACTTGTTCCGCCCCGTACATGCCGATCTCAGCCGTGCCCCGTGGCAGACTGGCCATATTGGCCATACCGTCGATCACACGGCCCACGACAGCGATGTTGCGATCGAGCTGGCGCGGCGCATGGCCGATCACGGCATACAGCTCTGCCCCAGTTCCGGCATCCGGCGGACCGTTACGGCCGGCACCAACAGAGCCATAGCAATGCGTCATCCATGCGGCTTTGCCATCCGTCGCCACGGGCCAGCCATCGATGAACCCTGCCACTTGCGCGTAGCTATCTCGAAAAGGCAGCTTCACCATGCCCAGCGTTTGACGATAGGGAATGCTGTAATCTTCTGGCAGAGGCGTTTTCAAACCGGCTGGCAGAGGTTTTTTCTCAGAACGGTCGCCCCATTGGACGACGTAATTGTCCTGCACGCGATAGATGCTCGTCGCGTCCCACCAATGCGCTTTGGCCAGCGCCCGCATATTGCCGACATGCCCTTGGGAAAACCACGGTGCCAGTTGAATGACCACGCGCTTGTTGCCCGCAAGCGTCATGACCAGAATGTCGTCCGCCGGGATGGCCTTCCAGGCACTGGCTGGCGAATCCGTGACCACCGAATTGGGCGTGATGACCGGCGAGGCAGGAGTTTGGGCCTTGGCGGACAGGGCCATGACCATCGCAATCACTGCAGCGAAAGAGGCGGGGGAGAAGCGCATCGCGCCAATCAACGGCAAAGCGCCAGCAAAGTAAAGCGGGAGCGCAACACCACGCCTCTTGCCTATGCCGCCTACCCACGATAGGGAGCCGTCCTTCCAGTGCAATGCGGAGCGGTGGCCGAGTGGTCGAAGGCGCTCGCCTGGAAAGTGAGTATACGTCAAAAGCGTATCCAGGGTTCGAATCCCTGCCGCTCCGCCATTTTGCCTTTTTCATGGATCACCGCGAACGTCTACGGACGCTGAAAACCAGGCATTTGCTGGGTTTTCAAGGTTCTTCAGGTTGCGCCTGTTCGCCATTATTCGCGCCAAACCGCGTCTTGATTTATGACCGGTTTTATGACTAAACTTGGGGAAGCCAGCGCAGCAGGAGATTGACGTGAGGCTCTACAGGCGGCTTTCGGTAAAATCGGTTCAGGCAGAATCGCGGCCCGGTGTGCATTCCGATGGCGATGGACTTTACATGCGCGTGAGGGACACAGGGACCAAATCCTGGCTCTACATCGGGATGCTGAATAGGCGTCGACGGGAAATCGGGCTGGGTTCCGTGCGGGATGTGTCGCTGGCGCAAGCGCGCGAAAAGGCACGCGAGTTACGTCACTCTTTTCGGGCTGGAATTGATCCTGTGGTCGAAAGAGAGCGCGCAAAAGCGGCGGAGCGCCCGACGCAGACGTTCGGGGAGTTCGCGGATACGCTGCTCGATACCATTGAAGATGGTTTCCGAAACGAAAAGCATCGTAAGCAATGGCGCTCTACATTGCAGACCCACGCAGCCGAGTTGAGGGGCCAGCCAATAGATCAGATCGACGCAGCGGCTGTATTGAAAGTCTTGCAACCGATTTGGCTGGCATTGCCAGAAACAGCTTCGCGCGTGCGCGGCCGGATCGAACGTGTCCTGGACGCAGCAAAAGCCAAGGGACTTCGAACGGGGGAAAATCCTGCACGTTGGAAGGGGCATCTTGAGCTGTTATTACCCAGGAAGCCGCAAATTGGCCCAGCGCACCATGCAGCGTTGCCATTTGCTAAGATCAGTGAGTTCATGAAAGAGCTAGCCGAGCGTCCGGCATCGGCCGCACGCGCCTTGGAATTGACGATCCTTACAGCGGCTCGATCCGGTGAGACGCTTGGCATGACGTGGGGAGAAATTGACTTTGAAACGGCGATCTGGACGTTGCCGGCAGAACGCATGAAGGCTGGCAGAATACATCAAGTGCCGCTCAGCTTAGCTTCTCTTCAAATACTTAAGAATCTTCGGCCGAGCCACCCTGACGCGAATGCGAAGGTCTTTGTTGGAAATCACGGCAAGCCTCTCTCCAACATGGCGATGAGCATGTTGCTGCGCCGAATGGGGTATGATGGCATCACCGTCCACGGGTTTCGGTCCACATTCCGGGACTGGGCCGGCGAAACGACTGCCTTTTCACGGGAGGACGTTGAGACGGCACTTGCTCATACCGTCACGTCGAAGACCGAGCGGGCGTATCGCCGGGGTACCGCACTTGAAAAGAGAAGAGAAATTATGAAGGCTTGGGCCAGTTTTTGTGGAACACAAGAAAGCGACCCGACTTGAAGCCAGCGTCGGTTGATCATAGCTGAGCAATTACAATTGTGGCGCAGATGGCGAGAAATAGCGCAAAGCGGACACGCTTTAAAATCCCATACGGATTTCTGAGCACTGATCAGAAAATACCTATCCTCAAGCGCGTTTTCGAAACTTACCTTTGAGTACCTTGCCGCCTGCGCGTAACTGGTCGAGATAATCCGACCACCACTGAGCCATTCGAACGCGCTCGGCCCAATGAGCGCCGCGGTGATAGGCAGCTCTAACCTTGTCCTTTTCTCCATGTGCGAGGGCGCGCTCAATTGCATCGGGATGCCAAAGGCCTGATTCGTTCAGCAAGGTGCTGGCCATCGCCCGAAATCCGTGGCTGGTCATATCGTCATGGCCATAGCCCATCCGTCTTAGCGCAATGTTCAACGTGTTCTCGCAGATCGACCGTTTCGTCGTGTGCAATGCCGGGAACAGGAATTCGCTAGCCCGCCCAAGCGACCGCAATTCATACAAAAGGTACAGGGCCTGACGGGATAAAGGCACGGCATGGGCCTGCTTCATTTTCATTCGTTCGGCAGGAATCCGCCACACCTTTTCGGCAAAATCGATCTCGCTCCATTTGCCCTGGCGCAGTTCGCCGGGCCTGAGGAAGACATGCGGCGCCAGCCTCAACGCGAACAGCGTTTCGGGTCGACCGTTATAGTCCTCAATCGCTCTAAGCAATTCGCCGACCTTGGCTGGATCTACGATGGCAGCATGATGCTTGACCTTGGGTACTATCAAAGCACCGCGAAGGATGTCTGCCGGATTGCGATCCGTACGTAGCGTCGCGAACCCATATCGGAAGACCCGCCCAGCAAACGACCGCAAGCGCAGCGCGGTTTCATGATGGCCTCGCCGTTCGATACGCTTAAGTGTGTCCAGCAGTTCGTGAGGTGTAATCGACGCGATTGGGCGTTTGGCAATATCATCCAGAAGTTCGAGGAACCACCGTGCCTTCTTGGCGGTCGCGGGTGATTTTCCCTCCAGCTCCATCTTCTGGATATATTCCTCCGCCACCAGCTTGAAGGTAGTCTTGGCCGCAAGCTCTGCCTCGAACCGCCGCTGGCGCTTCTCCTCAACAGGGTCGACACCGTCGATAAGACTGGCCCGTGCTTCGTCGCGCTTGAGACGCGCATGCTTCAAGGAAACCTCCGGAAAGCTGCCAAGGGATAGCTTTCGCTCGACACCCATCACCTTGTATCGGAAGCGCCACAGCAATGCGCCCGAAGGTTGCACCAGAAGAAAGAGGCCGTCTGCGTCAGTCACCTTGAAAGGTCGCGCAGCGGGTTTGAGTGCTCTAATCTCGACAGTCGTAAGCATAGGGTGGACCACGCCTCTAGAATATCTCGTGGTCCACCGATTCGTGGTCCACTTTGGGCGGCACTGGGCGGAACAAAGTGGGAATATGTGGGACCAACGGAAGACAATATACCGCAGATTTCCGCGGTTTTCTAGAGCGTTCTCGTTATGTACTGGTGCCGCTTACAGACTCGAACCTGTGACCCCATCATTACGAAGGCCTCGGAAGTGAATGGGCAAGGGCCAAGGACTACTAGAGTTTTTGCACCAATATCACGATCCTTGCGACAGGCACCCACGACAGACCCAAACGCAGGAAAAGGCTGAGTTGAACCGTTTCCTAGCGAAAAGTCTTTCGCAGGAAGCAGTTCGGTATGTTCGCCTGCGCTATACCTGCATCGTCGGGCTAGGTACCGGCGCCAGTACCTAACATTGCAATTTTCTTCCTCCGTACTGAGCGGAAGCCGTCGAACTAGGACAAGCTGGCATCTCAAATCATGTGGTCGAGCGCCACAATCGTCTCAGCCAACTGTCGACGCAGTGAAAGCAGGCTGGCTCCAAGCGACATTTCCGGCCGCTCTGCCATTAGCATCATCGCTTTGAGCACTGCGTTCGACTCCCGTGCAAGCAAAATAAGGTGTGCCCCGCTGGGGGAGTTTGTCCCGCTCAACCAGTTCTTCGCCGTACGCTGGCTGACACCGGTCCATTGCATAATCATCTTTGCCCCGTTGCGGGTCGACCCGAACTCCACTTTGAGAGCCGAGGCAATCACTTGCGCAAACTCGGCGTCAGTAAACATGTCGCGCGAAATAGGAAACGAACTGCCCTTCTTTGAAAACATGTTGCCCCTCCTTTGCTGTTAGGGAAGCACAGCAACGCAACTAAAGGGCGAGCAATCAATATTGAGGCGTGACAAATGGTCATCGAGTGGCGGACAGGAAAGGATGACCATTCCGGAGATCACCTCCCTAAGCGGGCTGCGGAATATGTTCGTATGTCTACAGAGCATCAGAAATACTCGACCGACAACCAGTCTGCGGAAATCCGGGCTTATGCAAAACGTCGCGGCTACGAAATTGTACGCTCCTATGCTGACGAAGGCAAAAGCGGCCTAAGCGTAGACGGACGTGGATCGTTTCAGCAGCTCTTAACTGACATCCAGAGCGGCAGTGCCGATTTCGAAGCAATCTTGGTCTACGACGTCAGCCGCTGGGGGCGCTTTCAAGATCCCAATGAAGCCTCACACTATGTGTGGCTGTGCAAAAGTGCAGGCATCAAAGTCCATTTCTGTGCCGAGCAGATCGAGAATGATGGTTCCATGGGATCATCTATCGTAACGACTGTTAAGCAGGTGATGGCAGGCGAATATAGCCGTGAACTGTCGGTTAAAGTTTTTAGAGGCCAGTGCCGTCTGATCGGCCTTGGCTATCGACAGGGGGGAGCGCCGGGGTTCGGTCTGCGCCGGATGCTTGTCGATGAGCACGGCAACGAAAAAGGCCTATTAGATCGCGGAGAGCATAAAAGCATCGCCACCGATAGGGTCGTGCTAGTGCCAGGACCTGATAACGAGGTCGACACCGTCCACGAAATCTACCGAAAATTTGTCGAAGAAGGACAAACCGAGCGACAAATTGCTGACTGGTTGAATGCTCAAGGTATTATGTCGGACCTGGAACGCCCGTGGACGCGCGGGGCGGTTCACCAGCTCCTTATAAACGATAAATATGTAGGTCATAACGTTTGGGGGCGCACATCCTACAAGCTCAAAACCAGACACGTCCGCAATGACCCTTCGGATTGGATCAGGTTTAACGGGGCGTTTCCAGCGCTCGTGTCACAATCACTTTTCGATCGGGCACAGCTTATTATCGATAAGCGCGCTGAACGTCTCAACGACCAAGAAATGCTCACTCTGCTTGCAGACTTGCTAAAGCAAAACGGCCGTCTGTCGGGCCTCATCATTGATGAGTTCGATAATGGCCCCTCGACGAGCGCTTATCAGTCGCGGTTTGGCAGCCTGCTCCGTGCTTACGCCCTAATCGGCTATGTGCCTAAGCACGACTATCGCTATATCGACATAAACCGCGCTCTACGCCGGATGCATCCCTCAATCGTCAAATCCGTCATTGATGGTGTAATTGCCGCAGGCGGAAATGCAGTCCAAAATCTCGAAAACGACACTCTAATGATCAACGACGAGATCATTGTTTCCGTGGTCATTGCGCGCTGCAAATCCACCCCTTGTGGCAATCGCCGCTGGAAAATTCGCCTGGATGAGACGCTTCGACCCGACCTCACCATCTGCATTAGAATGGACAACGACAACATTCACGCCAATGATTATTATGTCCTGCCGCGAATGACTCTGGCCGAAGGTGTGCTGCGGCTAGCCGATCACAATGGCCTATCGCTCGATGCTTTCAGATTTCAACATCTCGATGGCTTCTTCGATTTGACAAGACGCACACCGCTTCGGCGGGCTGCTTAATCATGGCGCTCCCTTCCCAGCGGGTTGAAATGATTCCGATTGACCGGATCACAATAGTCAACCCGCGTCTGCGCAACAAAAAGGTTTTCAGCGGCATTGTCGAGAACATTGCCGAGGTCGGCCTGAAGCGACCGCTTACTGTCACGTCGCGGCAGGGCGGGGACGGACCCTCTTATGATCTTGTCTGTGGACAGGGGCGGCTCGAGGCGTTCCTTGAACTCGGTCAGACCGAAGTGCCCGCACTGATTGTTAGTGCTGATACCGAAGATTGTCTTATCGCGAGCCTTGTGGAAAACTGTGCCCGTCGCCAACATCAGGCCGTGGACCTTCTGCAGGATATTGTGGGCATGCGCGAGCGGGGGTACAGTGACTCCGAAATCGCCGAGCGTACGGGCCTGTCAGCCAGCTATGTCTCAAGCGTCGGCCGTCTACTAGAACGCGGTGAGCGACGTCTTGTTGCTGCAGTTGAGGCCGGCTATCTTCCTATATCCGTTGCCCTAGAAATATGTGAATCTGATGATGAAGGCGTTCAGGCCGCCTTACATAAAGCCTATGAGGACAAGCTTTTGCGTGGGCGCGCGTTGATCGCAGCCCGCCGCTTGGTAGAAGTTCGTAAGCGATCGGGTAAAGCTAGTAAGCTGAGGCGTCTCGTCGATAAGGATAGTACGGCAACCCCCGAAGGCTTAGTAAAAGCTTTTCAAGAGGACACCGAGCGCAAGCGGGTGATGATCCGTAAAACTGAGGCGACGCGCAATCGGCTAGTGTTTATCATCGAAGCGCTTGGCCAACTTTCTAGTGATGAAACGTTCATCGCACTACTAGAGGATGTAGGCCTCGCTTCCATGCCAAGTCGTGTTGTCGAACGAATTCAGAATGTCAGGATCGCGTCACTATGACTGCGCGAAACCGCAACAGTAAAATCAAGCTGGCTTTTGAGCAAACCAGCCTGCGTATCCCACTCGCGGAGATCGAATTATTGCGGGCAGTTACACCGGCCATCAAGCGAACCTTGAAATACGGACAGATCGCAGCGTCTATGACCGAAGTTGGGATAATAGAGCCACCCGTCGTGGTCCGGATTCCTGGCAAAACCGATCGTTATAGGTTGTTAGATGGGCATATACGGATCGATATCCTCTTAGAACGTGGCGAGAAGGATGTTGTTTGCCTTGTCGCGACTGATGACGAAGCGATCACTTACAACAAGCGTATTAGCCGGACGGCGACCGTTCAAGAGCACAAAATGATCCTGAAGGTGCTTGAACAAGGGGTCTCAGAGGAGCGGTTAGCGCGTGCCCTCAACGTCAACATAGCCAGCATACGCAACAAGCGCCGACTTCTTGACGGCATTTGCGAGGAGGTGAAAAAACTACTTCAAGACCGTCTGGTGCCTATCAACACGTTCAATGAACTCAAAAAGCTTCGTCCCATGCGTCAGATCGAAGCCGCAGAGACCATGATCGCAATGAACCGCTTTTCATGGCCTTACGCCAAATCTCTTGTAGCTGCGACGCCACAGAACCAGCTTGTTAGCGAGAAGCGAAAATCCGTACGTGGCCTGAGCGATGAGCAGCTAGACCATATGGAACGCGAGGCGACGAACATCGACCGGGAATTCCGGTTGGTCGAACAGAGCTATGGCAGCGATCACCTCGACCTTGTTCTGGCGACCGGTTATGTCTGCCGCCTTGTCGACAATATTCGCGTCGTGCATCATCTCGCTCGCCACCACCCTGAGCTACTGTCTGAGTTCCAGCGGATCGTCCAAATGCGTGATGCCGCATAACGGCCTGAACCAAAAAATCCAATTTTGAGATTATTGTGTCAGCGGTGAAATAGTTATGCCTGACCAAATTCCGGCGCTTAACGTCGCCTGAAATAAAGTGTTGAACATAATGGCAATTATCGCGTTTTATTGCTCGGCAGTTTGCCCTGAGGTTCGATTTTAGGGGTGTGGAGGAAGGGAAAAAATAGGCTCCCCTCCCCCCGAATCATCAATTGATAACTATCGGTTCTGCGGTGAAGCAATTGACCAACTGCCCAGAGGTCATCACCGCTGATTTCCCAGAGATGATCATTGAACCAAGCAATGCTGCCATGGTGTTGCCCCTGCCTTCCTGACGGTGCGAGCCGCGCAGTGCCCAGTCACGGCCAGCGACGTTGACTGAGTTAAACGTCACTTCGAACTTCGCCGACTTTCCGCCAATACCTTTGCCGGTACGCCATGTAATTGTGCCTTTAACTGGCGTTCCACGCGGAATGATGACGGTGCCCTTTTCAACCACGTCATTCACGACTTGAAACGCTGCTGCATCACCCTCTTTCATCTTGATAGATGTGATTTCAGAAACTGGCGTCACGACGATCATTGTGTTGGCAGGTAAGGTCTCCGCATTGGCTGTGCCAACAACTGATAGCGCCACAAACGACGCTACGAACAAATGTTTGATATTCATGCATTCCCCCAATAGCCGAAGCTTCCTCGGCTGGAAGTTTTCTGCTCCGGGCTGAAGCATTTGTCCACCGAAACACTGCGCGGAATCACGACACCCGGGGACAACATCCGACAAGTCAGCACCTACAGAATGGCATTGGGATGCGAAGTTCGGCGTCCCGAGTACGTTTTAGGTTTGGTGGAGCATCCTGGGTGAGCGATGCGGTGTTCAAAGTGCGCGCGAGCCCCATCGCTGTATTCACGATGGGGCTGAACCCTTCCATGGCATTCGGCGCAGCGCATATCTTCGCCACGCCGTTGCAACGCTTCCTCAATGCCGATTACAGACCAACCGTCTCCGTCGCGTATCTCGCACTCATCAATTGGTTCAAACACCAACGTCCTCCCAAAAAATGGAACGGTCAGAACCTAAATCCAAATGTTGTCATGGATTTCTGAGCCAAATGTACCCTTCAGCATTAGCGCCAAATCGGCAGAGGCGTCTCCCCCTTCGACGGTCAGGTAAGTGTAACCCTTCGAGGTCGTCGTCGACAGCAAGCCTTTGCTGAAAGCATCCGCAACGCTCGTGGCCGCCAAGTTGAAGGCCGTCAGGTCTAATGTGTCTTGGACGGTGCCCTTTGCGGAAAAGTCATTGATGATCGGTCGCAAGCTGCCTGCTGTCTCAACAGTACCAAGCTCAAAACGATCCGAACCCGATCCGCCGGTCATCTCAACTTTGCTGACGCCATCCCAATCGTATAGCGAAAGCTTGTCATCCCCGTTGCCACCGATGAGTTTGACGTTGCCGTAACGCGCCAGCAGCATGTCGTTGCCGTCTCCACCGTCTGCCAAGCGTGTCTGGTCCTCTGCGCCAGCGATGTTGACGACGTCGTTGCCCGCCTTCGAGTATACTTTGCTGACTAAACTGAAATTGACCACATCGTTGCCACTGCCAAGCGTCAGTTCGCTATAGACTTCAGCTTGGTCATTCCCGATCTCGCTACTGCTTATTGAACCGCCATTTACGGTGATGCCTGCTTTAGCGCCTTCGTAGACCAACTTGTCCGCATAATATGTGTCGTTGTCGCCATCGAGTGCAGCAATGATTTTAGCACTGTAGGCATCGATGGTGTCTGCACCATCTCCATCACGAACCTCGTAGTATCCGCCCTGGAAGGCCGTAAAGATGTCGTTGCCTGTTCCCATGTTCACGAATGCCGGGGCGCTTACAGAAGACTGGATGAAAATCTCATCGTTTCCGGCACCAAGATCGATCGTTTTTCCGGAGATATCTGCCGGAACTATTGCATCGTAGTAGCTAGTGCCTTTGATGGACGTGCCCGCAACATCCCAAACCAATTGGTTTGCAAAGCCTGTTTCATCCTCTTCGAAATAGTTCTCTACAAGGAGCGGATGAACGCCGAGCCAATCTTTGATTACGTCACCAATGTTTAGGTAGAAACCATCCGCTCTACTATCCTCTGGATACTTGTCGCGGACCTTCGAGCCGTCCAGAAAGAAGAAGTCCTGCCCAACCTTCGTGACGCCTACCCACGCAACACCGTGGAAATGATGTGTCCGGCCACCAGTATGATCGAAGTTCAAATTGCTGGTGAGATCACCGCCCCACTTCTTCGCAAGCGCGCGCGCGCCATCCCATGTGACGGCACTGTTTAATGTCGTCCAGATACTGGTAACCGATACAGCCATTGCATGCTCCTTGCGATTGGAGCGACCCCAAGCTCGCTATTGCGATTCATGGTAAGGGACTAGTTCATACAACTGATGACGAACAGTCCGATTCGCAGCTCAGTTCATTTTTTGTGTTGTCTATCAAGAGTTTCACGTCTGACAGCCCAGCATCATCTACGCCGCCCAACGATCAAGCTCAGGAAACAACGGCAACACGTCCGGCTGCGCAGGCTCGACCACATTTGCATCGAATACCGAAACCGTGACCCATTCGATATGCCACTCGATTATCGCTGAACCATTGTTAAACCGCACCATGCCCGCACCATCGCGAGCGACTTCCCATTCGCATTCCAGTTTGTCGCTGTACGTGCCGAGCAGCAGTGTGCCGTCACTAAACCCCACAAGGAACCGATCATCGTCGTCATAGGGCACGGTCAACACGGTTTCCACGTCACCCGTTACGCGAAGCCTTACGCTATCCGCGATCGCCTCGATTAAAACGCCCATAGCAGAATCACCTTTCCTACATGAGAACAAATGTAGAACATGAAGGATAGAGAAGGAGTCGACAATGGTAATTATCGATGGATCGTTTCTGCTCGGCATGGCGGCAGTCATTCAAAGTCTAGGGACGCTGTTGCGCATCAGGCGAGAGACAACCCCTTACATAGCGCCATCACGTCCAAGACGTCGTGGCCATCGAAAAGCGCACTGGTTCAAAGCACTTGTGCGGGTTAAAGTCTTGTAGCCCTCAAGCGATCTGCCTAACCCGTCTTATTCATGAGACCGCCGCTCCGAGGTTTTGTGGGCTGGGTTCGTTGTTGACGGCGTAGTCTGGACGAGCGCCTCCGCTGGTGATTTTCACCACGACGGGAGCAAGGGGCTTTTTGAGGT
>NZ_BSEF01000021.1:0-63502 GCF_027925545.1 Sphingobium sp. BS19 | reverse complement strand
AAGCCGACATCGCCGCCTTCATCAAAGCACACAATGAAAACCCCAAACCCTACAAGTGGGTCAAATCCGCAGACGAGATCCTCGCCTCCGTCAAACGCTTCTGTCAAAAAACAATGAGCCGAACTTCGGATTCACGTGACTAGGGCCTACGATTGCTTGCGCCATCGTCACTCATGGAGGCCCAGTTGTATGGGTTCGTGACTGACCTTGCAGTTCCCGCGGTCTTTCCAAAAATAGTGGCACTGTCTCTTGCGCTGGGGCTGGGGCTGCTCATCGGTGTGCAGCGCGGCTGGGCGCTGCGCAATGCCGCTGACGGCACTCGCTTTGCCGGGATCCGAACCTTTGGTCTAATCGGCCTAGAGGGCGGTCTTGCCGGCATACTACATGCTATCGACCCCAACTTGGCGATCATTCTGGTCGCGGCGTGCGCGATCCTCATTCTTCTGGGATACGCCCGAACGTCCAGAAAGAACGGAACGGTAAGCGGTACCGCTAGCATTGTTGGCCTGTTGACGCTTGGCTGCGGCTACCTGGCGACGACCGGCCACCAACAAGTTGCCAGCGTTATTGCCGTCCTCTTGACCCTGGTCCTGGCGCTGCGCTCACAACTTCACGTCTGGCTTGAACATCTGACCGAGCTGGAGATCGGGGCGATTGCCCGGTTCGCGCTCATTGCCGGTGCAATCCTTCCGCTGCTCCCAGACCGGCCCTATGGACCCTATGACGCATGGAACCCGCGCAACCTCTGGCTGGTCGTCGTCCTGGTGTCCGGTTTTTCCTTCGTCGGCTACCTGGCCTGCAAGCGGCTCGGCTCCCGAAACGGAACACTTGCGACCGCAGGGGCAGGAGCGCTAGTTTCCTCAACCGCCGTTACCGCTGCGCTAGCGAGCCGACTCCGGGAGAACGACGCCGATCAGCATATGTTAAGCGCTGCTATCGCTTCGGCGTCCGCCGTCATGTTCCTACGGGTGCTCGTCATGGTAGGTGCGCTGGCCCCTATCGCATTAAAGGGTGTGGCCTTGCTGGCCTTGCCGCCTGCAATCATTAGCTGTGCCGCTGCGTTTTGGATGCTTCGCTCCGCGCCGCTTGAGCCGGGAGACGGTGCGTATCAGGTGAAGATACGCAACCCCTTCGACTTGTGGCCAGCAATCGGGATGATGGCCATGATAATGGTGTTTTCCGTCACATCGCGCTGGATGCTGGCGCAGTTCGGCCAGGCAGGGCTTGCTGCCACACTCGCAATCTCAGGAGCTATTGACGTTGATGCGGCTATCATAACAATCGGCGGTTTGCCTGCGACCCTTCTCGATGAACGAACGGCCGCCTTGGTTCTTGCCGTGCCGATGATTCTGAATACGCTGGTCAAAGCCGCTACTGCAGTTAGCATCGCGGGCTGGACTAAGGGCAGGGACGCCGCGGCAGCATTGGCGCTGAGTGCCGTGGCTTGCGGTGCAATGCTGCCATTTGCAGCGCTCCTGTAACCAGCTGCGTACGTATAGTTGCGCATATTGGAGCACCCGCCGCCTGCGTAACATTGCGTCAACGGCATGGAGGCGATCATGAAAAACATCCTTTTGCTGGTGCATGACGATGATGGGCAGTTTGCGCGTCTACATACTGCCATTGACCTTACCTGCGCCCTGGACGGGCATTTGATCTGCATCGATGTCACCCCGTCGCCGGTTTATGCCGGAAACGCTTATGGAGGTTTTGGCGCTTCGCTCCTCTTGAATGACGAACGGGAGAACGAGGCCCGGAACAGGGCGCGGACGAAAGAACGCGTTGCAGGCGCAAATATCTCCTGGAGCTGGGAGGATGCGACGGGCGATTTCGCCCAGTGCGTCATCGATGCTTCCAATCTCGCGGACCTTATCGTGCTAAACCGCGCGCTTGACGACTATCCGTTGCCGGACATGCGCACGATCACGAGTCGCGTGCTCATGCATGCCCGAAAGCCGATCGTGGCGGTTCCCGAGGAGGTCGAGAGCTTCAACGCGAAGGGTCGCGCCATCATCGCCTGGGATGGGCAGGAATCGGTCGCGGCGACGATGCGGGCCTGCGTGCCCCTTCTACAGCTCGCCTCCGACGTCGAAATCTTCATGGTTCGCGACGGCGCAGCGAAGACCGAGCCCGAGGAAGCCGCCGCCTATCTCGCACGGCACGGCATTCACGCGAATGTGAAGATCGTTGAGGACGGCGTCCATCACGCTGACGTTCTGATCGAAAATGCCGCCCGGCACTGGCGCGCCGAATACATTCTGATGGGCGCCTACAGCCACGGTCGACTGATGGAGGCGTTTGGCGGCGTCACCAAACGCATGCTCTCCAACTGTAAACTGCCGCTGGTGATCGGCCACTGATCACGCCCGTGCGCCATGCTGACAATCGCTCGTTTTGGTCTGGTGCCGGGGCCGTGCCGTGGACGACGATCCGATGATTTGAAAGCGGGGGTCTGCAACTATCTCCAGAAGCGTTTGGCATCGACGAGAGCATCATGAGCGTCTTCTGCAGCAGCGAGAAGCTTCTTCCTTCCGCTAGGCGCGACCACCGCCGACGCTCCATCCACGTCAAGCGCATTGAGCTTAGCCAGTACGGCGGACGCAGTCGCAATGTCGTTCAGGTGGCCTAGCTGGTCCTGAAGGTCCTCAAGTATATCGACGAATGTCTTGTATCTGCGCCGACCCTGCTTTCGTTCAAAAAGAGCCGTGAAAAACTCGGACGCATAGCGCAGTTTCTTGGCATCTTTCCGTACTTCGTGCCGGGCGGCATCGGCAAGATCGGCCAGGTGCCTGCCATCCTTTTTCAGTTTGCGGCGGAGATGGTCGAGCTGGCCGACGGCAAATGCGCGTGCCGGCATCTGGCGTTGAGCTTCGGTGTGCGCGTTCCTTAACCATGGACCCCTCACGGTCCATTCCGTGAGATCGAGCATCAGCGCGCGCGTGCGGTCGGACGCCAATACCTCCGCGACCCGCTCAAGGGCGGATCGGTGAGCGACGACGAGCCGCTCGTAAAGAACGCCGGAATCGATGCGTTCGAGCAAAACGTCCAGGTTCCGCGCCTCACCAAGTTCACCGGCAAGCCATCGCAGATCGTCGCGTAGCCGATCACAGGTCGCGTCGCCTTCGGTCAGCGCCTTGAAGATCGAAAAAGCCGCGCGAAGGCGGCGCAGGGCAACACGGGCCTGATGTAACGGCTCTGCTCGATAGCCATCTTCGAGCAGACGCTCATTCAGCCGGAACTGCCGTAGACAGGTTTGGGCGACGTGCCGGAATGCCTGGGATGCCGACATGTCTTTGGACAGGGCCACAGGCTCGGCTTTGAACACGGTGGCTGCGGGCCCCAGCAGCGCATAGCCACGTTCGGCCTTTGCGAGAACACCGAGGCGCACCGGCGCGGTCGCATCAATCTTGCGTGCGAAGGTGAATAGGCCAACCGGATCGCCACTTATGAGCTCCAGTTCCAGCTCGCAGATAGACGATCGACGGTCGCCCGCGACGACCAAGCCGCGATCCAGGGCGATCGCGAAGTGAGCCCCGCCTTCATCGACGTCCCATGTATGCCGGTCCACGGAAACCACGAAGGCGGGCGCGAGATCCTCCACTGCCTTGCCAATCAGCATATGAACCGGTGACGAACACTCGATTATCGGTGTGTCGTTCTTGACGGGGATCTCCCACTCCGGTCGTACGAACATGCCCGCAGACCTGGCGTTGCCCGCTTTGACGGTCTGAATCCGCTTACGCCCCTGGCGCCTGATCCGAAGGCTCAGGCCGGCCTGCTCGAGGCTTTGATCCGGTGTGTCGAAATAAATCGATCGCTGCTTGGCGCGGTTCATAGTGTCCGGCAGCAGCGGGGAAGCTTCCAGCGACGCTGCATCCTCTGGCGATAGTTCCAGCTTGAGTTCCAATTCCTCGAACATTCCCGCTCCATGGCTCATGGCTTTCCAACCGTCAGATCAATGCTTTGTTCAGCATCGATCGCGGTCGAGATCGCCTAAGGCGTCGCTAGCTGCGAACATTCCATCGTTCTTGCATGCAAATCCCAATGGGACACACCTTCCAGTCGCTCGAATTCGACGATGGCGCGCCTGATCGCTTGAGCTTCGTCTTCCGCACCGGTGATCTCGATCGAACGCTGGCAGACATGATGATCATGTCCAGTTGAGTCCGGGATATCATTGAAAAAGGAGACTCTGTAGCTGGCCATTGCGGTTCCTCTACAACCATTAGTAGCGCGCACGACAGGGTGCTGCGCTAGGTAATGTTCGCAATGCCCGAAGCTACGGCGGTCAGCGATTTCTACAAGCCGCGCACCGATTGTGTGGGCGAAGGGATATGAGAACACCGAGCCTTACGCGCATAGCATTCGATAGATAGTCCATTCTTTTTGTGACTAGAAGGTAGGGGCTTGGCAGCCGGGTTGCTATAACGAGAACAATTAAGACGGACCTTGCCCTCTGCCGCATGGCAAACAGGGCGTATCGGCGCATGCCTTCTTGAAAGTCGCGGCGGGCCTGATGCCGACGATTGAAACACCAGCAGCAGCGCGACCTGCCGCTCTATTCGATGTTGGCGGCTACGGCGCTGGCGCTGCCATGCAGTTTGCCACGCTTACTCATGGCATCGCCATGACGCATGCGGAATTTGCCATAGTGTGATCCGGGAACCGGTGAAACGGGAGTAACTCTTTTGAAAAGGTTATCGCTCTTTTGTCGTACTACATCAAAGACAACGATCTTCGGAATAGCCACCGGTCACAGTCATTTCATGCTCTACTGTTCCGTCCGGCAGTCAATCCATTATGCAGGCGATGGTTAGTGAGTCTCTCACATCATGATTCGATTTCTTCCCGCATATGATCATATATCTGCCGACCCGGCATCGTCCGCTGCGTGCATCATGAGGCAGGCAGGCAACGTCATGCCTGACGGTCCAATTCCACGATAGTGACGCAAGTTACCGCCTTGCCCGTTGCCGAGAATGCTCTTCGTCAGCAGAATGCTGTCTTTATAATTGCGGGTTTAGGCGCTGGCGGCGTGGAAAAAGTTGTCAGCCTGATCGCTACTGCATGGATTACGAAAGGATGGCAGGTGACCATTCTAGCGTTCGACCGACCAGAAGATCCGATTTATCATGATTTCCATCCTGCCGTGGAAATACGGCGACTTGGACTAAGTAGCGGCGGCGGGAAAATTCGTTCCGTCATTATGCAGGGGCGCCGTATCCTTGCGATACGAAGAGCACTCAATCTGTTACAGCCCGATATCGTCATATCATTGCTGACAAAGATCAACTTGCTGACGCTTGTGGCGACCATAGGAACGTCGCACAAGGTTATCGTTTCGGAGCGAAACAATCCTCAGGCCCAGCCTGCAAATGCTGCCTGGAACATTCTGCTGGCCCGCTTTTACGGGCGTGCAGAAGCTATCGTGATGCAAACACGGGCGAGCATGGACTGTCTGCCGCCCAATGTGCGGGCGAAGGCGCGCATTATTCCCAATCCAATTCTGCCGCCGCAGTCGAGCCAACTTATTAACATGGAACGGCGGGTAGTTTCTGCCGTTGGCAGGCTGACATATCAAAAGGGGTTCGATCTTCTGATCGATGCGTTCGCACGCATAGCGTCGAGACATCCTGACTGGAAGTTGATGATATGGGGCGAGGGAGAGATGCGGCCTGCGCTGGAAATGCAGGTACGTGCCTTAGGGTTGAACGACCAAATATTATTGCCAGGCACCAGCGAAATTCCCGGTGGTTGGGTTCATGAAACGGCCATCATGGCTTTGTCGTCGCGCTTTGAAGGGTTTCCCAATGCCTTAGGCGAAGCCATGGCAAGCGGTTTGCCAGTGGTAGCCTTCGATTGCCCATTTGGCCCATCTGATCTCATCATACAGGGTATCGATGGCCTATTAATTCCACCCGGAGACGTGCCAGCCCTT
This sequence comes from Sphingobium sp. BS19, assembly GCF_027925545.1. Taxonomy (NCBI): domain Bacteria; kingdom Pseudomonadati; phylum Pseudomonadota; class Alphaproteobacteria; order Sphingomonadales; family Sphingobiaceae; genus Sphingobium; species Sphingobium sp. BS19. The sequence continues at coordinate 57,564 of NZ_BSEF01000021.1, read as the reverse complement.
GCCAGAGCGATCGAGCGCCTCATCGTCGATCAGCAATTGCGAAAGTGTCTAGGCAGCGCGGCCAGACGCTCGGTATCGCGCCTGACCCCCACACGGATCGTAGCGCAGTGGGAGGTCTTGGTGCGGGAGTGCCTCACCACCTGATCCGCTCGCGAATCTTGAAATCACGTTGTCGTCAGATCGGGAAAGCCCCAAGATAGCCGCAAGATCCAGTCAATAAATGAAGCCCATTTTCAGTGCGACCCTCCATTTATGGAAATCTTCGGACGCGTTTGCCGAGTTGCGCCGGCTGTGATTGGCGGCCGGTTCGATCCACATATGCCGGTTGGCGAGATAGCGGGCGCTTACGCCAACGTCGAAATAGCGCTGATCCTGGTCAAAACCGCCCCGATAGTGAATGTTACGTATGCCCAGCGACCCGCGCACGATCAGATTATGGTGCGCTTCCTGATCGATATTCAGGTCGAAGCGCGAATCAATCCGTCCTAGCGCGCCACTGCGAATGGTCGCCACATCCCCTCTAAACAGGTTGAAGATAACGGCCGTGCGCGTGCGCGGACGCCAGGTTACGCGGCCATTCGCTGCCAGTCCGTAAAAGGGACGAAGATTGAGATCCTCCGGGTCCGCGTGAAACAGGCCGACGCCGACTTCGCCGGTCAACCTGTCTGCAACTTGAAGCGCCACGCCGGTTGTCGCACCATAGGTCGTGGTAGTGCGGTTGACGCCGAAACGGTCCCTATTCAGCCTGGGTACCCGCCTATTGGCGAAAGGCTGAACAAAAACCGCGATCCGCTGGGATAGGTTGACGCTACCTTTCACGGCGGCGCGGTAGGTGACCATATCGCGATCGGCATCCTCAACCGAAAGATAATTGAGTTTGGCCACGCCCAGCGTCGCCACAAGTCCGACGCGCGGGCCGTTATGCCCATATCCCAGTTCCGCTGAGGTCATGTCGATCAGAGCCGGCCTTCGCGCGCTGGCGAAGTTCGCTTCCGGATCGCCGCGTCGCTCAAATGTGCGGTCATAAGCGAGCTTGGTGAACAGCGACTGTTTCTGGCTGACATCCTTGCGATACTGGAGGTAGGCTCCAAATTCGGATGTGTTCTCCCGCGAATTCTTACCATAGCGCGAAAGACTGGCATATGCGCGTGTGCGCAGGTTGGAGTCACCCGTTTCCCGACGCGCCTCGATGCTCGGCTCGATCAGGAAAATAGTGTCCGATCGCTTGTTCAGGTCTGAGGCCAGGATGTTGTTGTCGAAGCGGATGCCCGTTTCGATCATAGGCATGATTACGAAACCATTCGTCCGGATCGTGCGAGGCTCGTAGCCGGGGCGTGGCAGATCGTCTATCGCCGTCGTGCGGTTTATGTCCTGGGCGCTGAGTGGGGAAGTCGCCAGCGCCGCCACGACTATCAGCCCGAAAGAGCGCGACGACATGCAGCTTACCGTCTTGCCCCTCCCTAACCGTGTCATCGGTCAGAACCAGCTTTCGCGAATCTGCACCAGATCACCGGGCATGATGCTGCTGTCAGGGGAGGCTGTCCCTTTTTGCTTGCCTCGCATGATGGTGACTTCCTTGGTATAGGCGCGGAATGTATAGCCGCCCGCTACGGAAACAGCGGTCATGACCGACATGCCTGGCACAAAGGGATATTGTCCCGGTCGCTGAACTTCACCGGTGATGAAGAATGGCCGATAGGCTACAATTTGCGCGCTAACCTTCGGATCGATCAGCAAATTCGACGTGCGCAGGCCGTCTGCGATATCGCGCTGAATAGCTTCCACCGTCTTGCCCGACGCGGGGATGATGCCGAGCATGGGCAGTGAAATGGCACCTGTGTCGGAGACGAGATAGGTATCGCTCATCATGTCCAGGCCGTAGACATTCACCCGGACCTGGTCGCCCGGCCCGAGCTCATAGGGGGTAGGGGCCACCGCGACAAGCGGCGAAAGGCCTCGCTCGCTGCTGGCGCATCCCGATATCGATAGAGCTGCGACCGTAGTCAGTGCGACTATCCAGGATTTCATGGTGTCCTCCCAATTTCAGCAGTTCGGGCAAACGTGCCCCGCGCTTCGACCTTGGCGCCCTGTGGTATCTCGCTCAGCCACCCACTCAGGTCGGTTCTCAGCAGATCCTGAAGGACCAGCATATCCGTCCGATAATAATCCCGAAGCATAGCCCGCAATTCTTCGGTCAGCGGCGGGTAGTGCACTGGCGTCGCGAGCGATGCGCGCAAACGCGAGAAGACTGGGTTGGCACGCAGGGGATCGAGAACCGGGCGCATCGGCTTTAAAAACCTGCGAAGGCCAAGCGGAAGCATCGGTGAGGCGCTGTCATTCTGACGCGTTGACAAAGCTTGCGGCGTCATATGCACCCTTACACCGATATGATCGCAAACCTCCGCCACGACTTTGTCGGCAGAAGTGCGCAGCGTTTCATAAAAGATGACATGGAGTTGATCGCGACGATAGTGATGCAGGAGCCGGTTCAGGTGCCTGCCGTAGAGGCCGCCCTCTAGAAATCGCGACTGCGCAGCACGCTTCCCATCAAGATATGGGCGGGGGTCGTCCTTCACCATGCCGCGCCGAAACAACATGCAATAGTCGGAATAGGCACGTTGAACCGGATCGCGCAGTTGAACGATCAATCGGGCGTCGGGTACCATGCCTGCCATCCGGGCTGCCGCTTCGGGATGCGCCAGATAGTCAGCCGATTTTTCTCCAACGATCCGATCGGCGGGCGCTTCTTCGAACAAGGCAGCATACCACTTTTCGCCCCGCGCATATTCCGTGCTGAAATAATGTGGCTCGGCGTCCGGGAGCCACAGATCGGGATGACAGCGTAGCTGATGCGCAATCCAGGTCGTAGCGCCCTTTACGGCGCCGATGATAATGAAGGCGGGCTTGCGGTCAGGCATGGTCGCCCACCGTTGCCTGGATCAGAATCGATCGAAGCACCCGGCCCATATGTCGGCATTGGTCGGGGCTGAGGGTGGGGTCTACCGGTAAGAGGATGCTGGTTTCCCCCAGATGGCGCGCCATGGGCAGGCGCTCGGCGGGGGTTTGGCCGGCATCGATGAAAGCGCGTTCGAGATAGATTTCGGGGCAACTCCCCGATTGGCACGGAACGCCGCTGGTCCGAGCGCGGGCGATTATGTCGTCCCTAGTCCAGCCATCTCGTAAAAGTTCGGGGCGAATGAACGCGTAAAATTTATAATAAGCGTGCGCGATACGGTCATCGGGTTCGATCAGCCGCAATGAAGGTATATCGGTCAACATTGCCACCAAGGCCTCAGCATTCGCCCTGCGCTGAGCGAGCCAGTCTTCCAGCTTTGACAGTTGGACAACGCCGATAGCGGCCTGCATTTCGGTCAAGCGATAGTTGCTGCCGAAATTATTGTGTAACCAGCGAAACGCAATCCCAACTCCGCCCTGAGCGACGACGGATGGATCCTTGCCATGATCTTTGATCGCCCACGCGCGCTTCCATACCGCCTCGTCCCTTAGAACCAGCATTCCGCCTTCGCCGCCTGTGGAGATGATTTTGTCGGTGCAAAATGAGAAGGCACCGGCATCGCCAAACCCTCCGACGGGCAGTCCGTCGAGTGTCGCGCCATGGGCCTGGGCGCAATCCTCTATCAGCTTGATGCCAAGGTCGCTCGCCATGATCGCGATCTCATCGACCGGGGCGGGATAGCCCGCGAGATGGACCACGATTATTGCCGTCGTCCTCGAACTGATCCGGGGTGCGATCGTCTGGGGGGTGAGGCTTTGGGTGATCGGGTCAACGTCTGCGAAGACCGGCTTAGCTCCGCAGGCGACAACGCAACTCGCCGTTGCCATGAAGCTGCGAGCGGGGACCACGACTTCGTGACCCGGCCCGACACCTAGTGCCCTTAGCGCGACTTCCAGCGCGAGCGTTCCGTTTGCCAAGGCGATGGCGCGGGGCATGTTGCATAGCTTTGCGAATCCGCGTTCGAGGGCCGCGCAGTGATCGCCATGATGGAGGGAATTGACCCGGCCACTTTGCAGAACGTGCACGGCCGCTTCAATCTCGTCCGCGGCGTAAACCGGCCAGCGAGATGCGACGGGGTCGGGAGCTTGATGGTCCAGCGACGATGCGTGAGTTGCGAGCATGGTCACGCTCCCGCTGCCGATTGGCGAATGACTTCTGGACTGGATCGTACGTTCTTGGCCAAGTGAGCGATCTGAAGCGTCGCTATCAGTGGCTCGTCTGCAGCATTGTCAGGCACAGTTGCCGCGCTGGCCCCGCGCGTGACCTGGTTCAACAGGGAAAAGAGCTGGCTGCGCACTGCATCCTCATTATGCGCCAGAACGCTCCGTTCGAGAATATCGAAGCCTGCCTGCAGTTCGGCAATCGTAGCTGGCACCGGTTCTGCCTCCAGCACGCCGGGCAGTTCGGAGGGCAACTGCTGTTCCCGTTCGTCGAACAGTTCCTCGTACAATTTCTCCCCTGGGCGCAAGCCGACGATCTGGATGGGCACGTCCCGTTCGGGGATCAGCCCCGCAAGACGGATCATGCGGCGGGCGATGTCGATGATCTTCACCGGCTCGCCCATGTCGAGCACGATGATACGCCCCCGTTTGAGACCATATTCCATGGCGCGGGCAGTACTGTGCAGGATCAACTGCACCGCTTCATGGACCGTCATGAAGTATCGGGTGATTTCGGGATGCGTGACGGTCAGCGGTGCGCGTCGGTCCAACTGGCGTTGGAAAAGCGGGATAAGAGAGCCGCTGGACCCCAGAACATTGCCGAAGCGCACTGTCATGAACCGGGGCGCATTAGGCCGCCGTGCTCCCTCCAGATCAAGCGCCTGGCAGTACAGTTCACCCAGTCTCTTGGTCGCGCCCATCACGCCGACCGGATTAACCGCCTTGTCAGTGGATACCTGCACCATGGCGCGCACGCCGTGGCGTTTGGCTGCGTCGGCCACGTTTCGCGTGCCGATGACATTAGTCTGCACGCCGGAGCAGATATTGATCTCTACCATGGGGACATGCTTCAACGCGGCCGCGTGGAACACGAATGCCGGGCGGAATTGCGCAAAAACTGCCATGACATGCTGACGTTGCCGGATGGAGCACAGAATCGGCCGACACAGAATGTCGGGATAATTCTCCCGCAACTCCATCTCTATGGCGTAGAGATTATATTCACAGCAATCGAGCAGCATCATTTCCGATGGCCCGAAGCCCGCTATCTGGCCCACGAGTTCGCGCCCGATTGATCCGCCCGCGCCGGTGATCAGCACTTTTTCGCCCCGAATCGCGCGCGAGACCACGTTCGCGTCCAGATGGGCCTGGGGACGATCCAACAAGTCTGCGATGTTGATGGCTTCCAGGCGGAGTGGTTTGTCCATCTCAGGCGCGGTCGGCGCGCGCAAGACTGACAGATGGAGTGTCTGGGCAGCAGTCACCAGCTTGAGCTTCCCGCCGCCTTTCCAGTCGTCAGGACCCGTCGCCAGAATGATGCTCGTCGGGCGTTCGTTACGGGCCGTAAGGGTGGCCACCGCGTGTTGCACAGCGTCTATGCCGCCCATGATCGGTACGCCACGCAACCGCAGATGCGTGTTCACGCCATCGATGTCCAATATTCCGACTGGCAGGAAGGGGGGCGGATTGATCATTTCGAAATGACGCAGAACATTTTCGACATATTCGGGCCGTCCGGCAAGCAGGACACGCTGCTGGCTGACGGCCATGTCGGAATTTTGGCGATGCCGTCCGCGCGACGTCAGGAAGCGACTGATTTCGGCGCGAAGGACTCGTTGCCATAGTCTTCCTCCGGCTAGAAGAGATATCAGCACCAATGCCTGGATGAAGGGAACCGATGTCGGCATCCACTTCCCATTGCCGGACAGCATCATGACGGCGACCGGAATGGCGATCGCAAAGACCGACGCCTCGATCATGCGAACGAAATCAGGGAAGGATGCCAGCCGCCACAGACGGTTATACGTGCCGCTGAAAAATAATATGGTTGTTCCGCTTATGATGAAGACCGGCAGGTTGACGAGCATCCCGTAGAGCATGTGCGGCGGGATATCGCCGTTCATCCTCAAGCTAAGAGCGATCCATAGGGACGCGGCGATCGCCATAGCGTCATAGATAAAATAGGCTGGTTTGCGCCATTTGCGAAGCAATGCGCTGGATACGCCGGCTATGGGCATGTCTTTCTCCCTTTGTCGGTGAACCAATCGCCATTCGCAACCTTGCGCCGGCTGACCGGATGGTTTTCCTCACTTAAAGCGCAGGTTATGCGCTTTTAACCGACGACTGCAGTCGGGCATCAGGGCAAGCCGATTAGAGGTATAGTCCCTGCCCATAAGGGGTGCTGACCCTCTGGATATCTATCGACATCTCAAAAGTATGGCAGATGTTTCCTTATTCGCTCCCAAGGATAGGGGACCAAATAGCTAAGACATAATTTTGCATTTGCATTAGATTCCACCGATCTTCTGCGGCCATGCGACTGCAATGGGGAATTCGCAGCGTCGGGACGGGACAGTGCATGATGCGGATTTTACACGTCATCACAGGATTAAATGTGGGTGGGGCGGAAGCCATGTTGGCCCGCATTATCGCTAATTCCAAGCGGCCAGATGTTACCGCAACGGTTGCCACGCTAATGGCGCCCGGTTTCGTCGGGGGCAGGATGCTGGAATCGGGTATCGCCGTCCGCTCTTTGGGCATGACCAGCATCTGGACCGCCAGCATCGCTATGATCCGGCTGGTGCTGCACATCCGTCGCACCAAACCCGACCTCGTCATGGCGTGGATGCATCATGCACAACTGGCGACGACTCTGGCGATCAGGCTGTCCGGCTTGAAAATCCCGGTCGTGTGGAATGTACGTCATTCCCTGGGGGAAGGCTTTACGCATGAAAGGCGCCTTACCCGAGCCGTCCTGCGGATGCAGGCTATGCTCTCCCGCAAGCCGACCGCTATAATTTATAATTCGAGGAAGGCGGCGCAGCAATATCGAGCCATTGGTTTCAATCCGAGAAGCGAACATGTGATCCCCAATGGCTTCGACGTCGCAGCGGAAATCACGGAGGCCGGTGGAAAACGCCGCATCCGCGAGATCTTCGGACTGCCTGACAATGCCATTCTGATCGGCATGGTCGCGCGGTCGCATCCGATGAAGGATGTTGCCAATCTCGTTGCCGCTTTCGCGCTGCTCCGCTCCTCGCGCGTCAATGCGCACTTGCTGATGGTAGGTGAGGGCATGGACAAGCCGACGGCTTCGGTCGCGGCGGCTCTTGCTCGGCTGCCGCAGGGCAGCTGGACCTTGGCGGGCCAGCGTCCCGATGTGGCGACATGGCTTGGCGGGTTGGATATTCTGGTCCTGCCGTCCGCATGGGGAGAGGGTTTTTCCAACATCATCGGCGAAGCCATGGCGCAGGCGGTCCCCTGCGTGGGGACAGATGTTGGCGACACGGCCTGGATTATCGGCCGTACGGGCCGTAGCGTCCCACCACGCAATGCAACGGCGCTCGCCCTTGCGCTGTTGGAATTGTGCGGCCTTCCCGAATCCGAACGTCACGCGCTCGGATTGGCCGCAAGGCAGCGGATCGTCGATATGTTTGCCTTGGGAACGATCGTGGGCCGTTACGAAGCGTTGGTCGATGAATTGATTGGTGCAGGAGAGACCGCCTGTCGGCCACCCTGGAATCTTCGGTGCGAGGCGGTATGAAGATCATTGTCGTCGCCAGCTTGGCCTATTCGCTGGTCAATTTCCGGGGCCGCCTGCTCTCTTCCATGATCGATCATGGCTATGAAGTGGTGGCATGCGCGCCCGATCGGGACCCAGAGATTGAAGCAAGGTTAAAGGCGATGGGCGTGACCTATCGCGCTATACCGATGGCACGGACCGGTCTGAACCCGGTTGGGGATCTCTTAACGCTGTTTGGTTTGGTAAAGTGCTTCTGGCGCGAGCAGCCGGATATCGTCCTTGCCTACACGCAGAAACCGATCGTCTATAGCGGTATCGCGTGTCGCATGTTCGCCAGGATCCGTTTCTATGCGATGGTCAGTGGCCTGGGGCATGTTTATAGCGAGAATGGATCGAGCATATTGTGTTATGTTCGAGCGCTCGTTTCCGCGCTTTATCGGGTCGCGCTGAAGACGGCGAAAGCGGTTTTCGTTTTTAACGGCGACGATCGCGGTGAGATGATCCGTCACGCTATTCTGCACGAGGGCACTCGAGTCATTCAGGTGCCAGGCTCAGGTGTCGACCTGTCCCATTATGCGCATCGCCCGATACCGCACGGCCCGCCTATTTTCCTTATGGTCGCGCGGTTGCTGCAAAACAAAGGCCTGGTCGAATATGTCGAAGCGGCAAAGCAGGTCCGGATCATTAGGCCGGATGCACAGTTCCACTTGCTCGGACCACTGGACGAGAATCCATCGGCCGTTTCGCGTGAGACGATCGAACAATGGCATTCAGCGGGCGCCATCAACTATTTAGGCGAAACGCGGGACGTGCGGCCTTATCTTGCAGCAGCCAGCTTTTTCGTGTTGCCCAGTTGGTATCGCGAAGGCTTGCCGCGAACCATATTGGAGGCGATGGCCGTCGGTCGCGGTGTCATAACCACGGACATGCCAGGGTGCCGCGAGCCTATCGTCGAGGGCGTGAACGGCTATATTGTCGAACCGCGCAACATACAGGCTCTTGTCGACGCTATGCTACGCGTGATTGCCGACCCCACCACGGCCGCTCGCTTGGGCGAAGCCGCGCGCAAAACCGTAGAATCCCGTTTTTCGGTCGAGCAGGTCAATGCCCAGCTGCTCGGTGCCATGGGCATGGACCGGCAAGGTGTGAATGTCAGCCATCTGCCAGTCACCACCGCCACCGCCACCGCCTTCGCAGGGGACCTTTGATGCGCGTAAGTCGACTGGTCGATATTGCGGTAGCTGGAGCAGGTCTGCTGCTGCTGTCGCCCGTGATGGCGGTGATCGCCTGCGCGCTCCTGCTAGGCGAAGGAAAGCCCATATTTTTTCGCCAAGCCAGGGTTACCAAGGGCGGGCGGATATTTCAGGTCATCAAGTTCCGGACAATGAACGATGGCCGCGATGCGCAGGGCTTTCTTCTGTCCGATGTGATTCGGACTACGGCATTGGGTGGGCTATTGCGACGATTGCGGCTCGATGAACTGCCACAGCTCTGGAATGTACTTACCGGGAGCATGGCCCTGATAGGACCAAGGCCACTTTTGCCCGGGACGATCCTTGACGCCGGGGAAAGCGGCCGTCGGCGTTGTTCAGTGGCGCCTGGTTTGACCGGCTGGGCGCAGGTCAACGGCAATAGCCTATTGAGCGATAGCGATAAAATTGCTCTCGATCTGTGGTACATCGCCAATCGCAGTGTCCTGCTGGATCTTACCATTGTCTTCCGCACCGCGTGGGTGGCCCTGCGGGGCGAACGCTTCAACCCCGTATCGATCGGGAGGGCTCATGAGAGCAATACTCGTCGGCGCGGTTGAGAGTAGCCGAATTGCGCTGCAATGTCTGGCGCGATCGTCGCCATGGGATCTTGGCGCCGTTTTCACCTTGCCCCCCGAGTTGGCGGCGCGGCACTCCGACTTCGTGGATTTGTCAGCGGACGCGCGCGCAGCCGGGGCGCCGCTTATCACCGTGTCCAACATCAATTCCGATGCGGCGTTTGCAGAGATAAAAGCGATCGATCCGGATTATATATTCGTTATTGGATGGTCGCAAATTTGCGGCGCCCGGTTCATGGCCAGCGCACGGCTGGGGCTGATCGGCTTTCATCCTGCGCCTTTGCCCCGCTTGCGTGGGCGTGCGGTGATACCGTGGACGATCCTTCTCGACGAGCCAATTTCGGCCTCTTCTCTCTTCTTGATCGACGAGGGCGTCGATAGCGGTCCGATATTAGGCCAGCGCTATTTCCACGTCGCGCCGGATGAAACCGCCGCCACGCTCTATGCCAAACATATGGCTATGCTGGACGACATGCTACCCGGCGTGCTCGACGATGTGGCCCAATGCAAAGCACGCATGCAGTTTCAGGATGAGCGCTATGCGACCTATGCGACTCGCCGACGACCCGAAGATGCCGTCATCGACTGGTCGGAACCGGCAGATAAGGCAGGGCGTCTCGTACGGGCTTGCGGCGCGCCCTATCCCGGCGCGTGGACGATGCTGGATGGCGAGCGGATCGTCATAGAGGAAGCGCGGCCGGTGTGTCTGCCACAATACCGCGCAGCGACGACTGGCCAGATCGTCGAACGGCAGACGGATGGATTTCTTGTCAAGTGCGGCGATGGACGGGGGCTGCTGGTCACGCGGTGGCGGCGGGCCAGAGAAGGTCCCCTGCCGGTTCACGCTATTTTGGGGCTGCGGGCGGGGGCAAAGCAATGATTGATGCCATCAGGCGGGCGATGGTGATTGCACCTCATCCGGACGATGAAGTTCTGGGATGCGGCGGCACTATGGCGCGTCTGGCGTCGCTGGGATGTCACATCGACGTAGCGATCGTGACGCGTGGGATGCCGCCGCGTTTCGATCTTACGCAGGTCGAGCGCGTACAGGCGGAAGCGCGCGACGCTCATCGCATGTTGGGTGTTGCGCAAACCCATTTCCTCGATTTCCCGGCGGCGTACCTCGATCAAATTGCCTGTGCAGATCTGAACGACGCCGTAGCGCAGAGTGTCAAGAACTGTGCGCCGGATACTTTGTTCGTGCCGTTTGCAGGGGATCTGCACTTCGATCATCGGCTCGTGTTCGACGCCGCGATGGTGGCTGCCCGGCCGCTGGGGGATCGCTATCCACGGCGGATATTAGCTTATGAAACGGTTTCCGAAACCAATTGGGCGGCACCCTATGTCGCGCCGTCATTCCAGCCCAACATTTTTATCGACATATCGGATCATCTCGATCGAAAACTTGAAGCGTTTGGCCGTTTCCAAACTCAGGTCCGTCCATTCCCCAATGAAAGATCGCTGGAAACGCTAAGGGCTCTGGCGATGGTACGGGGAAGCTGTGTCAGTAAAATGGCTGCTGAAGGATTCGTATTAATAAGGGAGGTCGCCTGACATGAACCCTTTTCCTGCCAACACGGTCGATAATGCACAGGTGGTTATGGCCTCGAAACGACGATCTCCCATCGGTCGTTCCTTACGTATGATGTTGAGTTCCGCGGGCCGACGCGTGAGCCTGATGAGAAGCTTTCGACAATCAGCCGATTTTTTGGGTGTCGAGCTTACCATGCTTGCGTGCGATCTGACCCCCGAATGGAGTCCGGCTTGTATCGAGGCCAACAGGGCCTTCGCTGCGCCGCCAGCGGAAAGCAGTGAGTTCATTCCTGCCATGCTCGACTTGTGCAAGCGCGAGCAGATCGACCTGATCGTTCCGACAATCGACACCGAACTTCTTGCGTATAGCGAAGCACGGGATCAATTTACGGCTCTCGATTGTCATGTCGCCGTCAGCAGTGCGAAAGTTGTAAGGATGGCGCGCGACAAGTTGGCCACTGCCCATTTTCTGGCGGCTGCTGGCATCCACAGCCCTCGTACAATTTCGGTCGACGATCTCTTAGCCCAGCGGACGGATTTGCGCCTGCCGCTCTTGGGCAAGCCAAGGCACGGCAGTTCCAGCCGGGGAATAACCATGGTGCATAGTCATGCCCAGATTTCGGCGCTCGATACCGGCGAGCCGTATATCCTGCAGGAGTTTCTGCCGGGCCGCGAGTTTACCGTAAGCATCTTTCTCGACCGGGCCGGGCAGATGAGATGTGGAGTGCCGCATGAAAGGTTGCGCGTTCGGTCAGGCGAAGTCGAGAAAGGTGTCACCGTGCGCGATTCTGAGTTGTGCAGCATCGCGAAAAAGCTCGCCGGCGAGTTGGACGGTGCCCATGGCGCCTTATGCTTTCAAGCGCGGATGGATGCGAACGGCGATCCTTCTGTCTTTGAAATCAACGCCCGTTTCGGCGGGGGCTATCCGCTAGTCCATCAGGCAGGCGCGCGGTTCAGCCTGTGGATGCTGGAAGAATGTCTGGGTTTGCCGCGAACGAGCAATGACGACTGGCAGTCGGACGTGCTCATGCTGCGATTTGACGATGCCGTATTCGTGTAATGGTGAAGGCGTTGCCAGGTGGTGCGTTTGATCGCGTGATCGTATTCGATCTGGACGACACTCTCTATCTGGAACGCGACTATGTTCTGAGCGGACTTAAGGCGGTGGGTGACTGGGCGATTGCCAATCTGGCGCTGCACGGTCTTGGCACAGCCATGATAGACCGGTTCGAAGCCGGGTATCGTACGCGCCTGTTTGACGAAGCATTGATCGAACTGGGTTTCCATCCGTCAGAACGGCTGATCACGCGCATGTTGGCCGTCTATCGTCAGCACAGACCGGACATCCGACTGGCCGATGACGCTGCCGCATTTCTGGCACGCAGGCATCCGCGAACAGCCTTTGCGGTCATCACGGACGGGTTTCTTGATGCACAAAAGCGCAAGATCCGGGCGTTGAACCTGTACCGACGCGGGATCCATCTTGGCATCTGCACGGATCGATGGGGACGGGAAGGATGGAAACCGAATCAAAGAGCGTTTCGCCACATTGAGAGCATCTTTGGCCTATCCGGTATGAAATATACTTATGTAGCCGATAACCCGACCAAGGATTTCCATGCACCAATTTCCTTGCAGTGGGACACCGTCAGGATCGCCCGGCCGCAGCGCATGCACATTGCACCGTCTGGAGATTTGATAGATGCCGCTAGAGTTATTGAAAAATTTGGAGAATTTTAGCCGCGGAAATTTTTGGGATCAAAAGGTTTACCCCTTATGATTGTCGGTGGCTATTTAAGAGTAATTGAATTTAATTGATTTTTTCTTGGAAGGAATTACTTCTTAGCTCCTCTAAGGGTCGTAGTGCCAGAAGCGAAAGATCTTATTGATCAGTTTCTTACAGGGTTTCACGGGCAGAGGTCCGTCAAGCCTGTCGTGCAGCCACGAAGCGCAGCCGCGTCTTTAGGAGGTTCCATTGAGTAACAAAATCAAGATCTCGATCATCAACCAAAATGAAATCGAAGGAGAGGGGCTGCGGCGGATTTTAATTGAAAGATCTGTAGAAGATGTCGAAGTTTTCAGAAAGTATTCCGAAATATCATTCGACGATATGGAGGGGCCTATGTCCTCCGTCTTCTTGCTCATATGCTCTCCCGTAGACGACATGACGTTGGATATCTGCCGTATGGCTCATGAAGCGCATCCGGAAGCACGCATAATCATGCTTGCCAATGAGTGTAGCAGTATGATGGTTGCTCGAGCGTTTCGCGTAGGTGTCGCCGGCTATATCAGTAAGGACACGTCCTGCGCCGGCTTGGTGGCCATGATTAAGCTAGTGGAACTTGGCGAGAAAGTCATTCCATCACGGGTGATTTCCGACCTTGCGGCATTGGACACGACTTCCCGGCCGATCGAGAATGATGTGCGGATAAGTGACACCAACATGTCTGGAAGAGAAATCGAAATTCTTCGGGGCCTGATCCGTGGCGAACCGAATAAGCTGATTTCGCGGCGTCTGAATATAACCGAAGCGACGGTCAAGGTGCATGTGAAATCCATTTTGCGCAAATTGCAGGTCGTTAATCGTACGCAGGCTGCAATCTGGGCCATGAGCCGCGGCTTGTCGGGCAATAGCGAGACGTCGATGCAGGAGGAGATCGCGCTCCCTTTTCCAGTGCTGACGGGGACGCGACCGCCCTCGGTGAAGTGCAACGGCACATACATCGCGGCAGCGTGAACAACGATCCGGATCATGTCTGACGCGCGCTAATAAGATAGGCCGTGGATCGGGCAATCCGATATCATCAACGTTCGAAATAACGGCACGTATGCCTTCAGGCCAGGCGGTGAATCTGTCTTGGGATAAGGGGTAATATCATGACGTCTGGAAAAGCCATTATGATGCCATCCAGCTTGACCTATGGGGGGCCTGATTTTGGCGGACTCCATGGTACGCAATCGGGGACGAGAGCCGAATATTTCGGTCTGAATGACTTTTTTCGAATCCTGCGACGCCGTTGGATTTTGATCGTCACCTTCACGCTGGTCGGGATGCTTGCCACAATTCTGGTGCTCGCCAATATTAGGCCGGTCTACAGCAGTTCGGCAACGGTCGTGGTTCAATTGCCTGAAACCGTTGTTTCTACAACCGATCTGACGCCGAATCAGGAAACAGTGATCGAGACGAAGGTTCAGATTCTTCAGTCGCGTCGCCTTGCCCGGAGCGTTGCCACCAGTCTCGATCTGGATGACGATCCCGAATTCGCGGATGGTTCACAAAAGCGACGCGCAATCATGAAGTGGTTTCGCGGTCTGCTGATACAGCCATCGTCCCGTGAGCCTGACCCTGATCTGCGCACCCAGGAAGAGGCGCGGTTGCACAGTGAAGCGGTTGCAGACCGTCTGCTGGACAAGGTTGAGATTTCGCGGGTCGGCCGGTCGGGCACGATCAAGATAACTGCGTCGTCTTACGATCCGCAGAAAGCGGCGCTGATCGCGAATCGGATGGTGGAAACCTATATTGACGGCGAAATGATCGAGCGGCGGAAATCACGCCAGAATGACATCAAGGAACTGGAGGATCGTATTGCGCAGGTCCGTTCGCAAATGCGGCAGGTCGATGGTACAGCAGCGGCATACCGGGCGCGCAACGGCATTCTTGCGTCCTCTCCCGAAGCGAGTGGCGCGACGCAGGTCGCCCAGTCTGCAGGTCTTTTGGCACAGGTGGAGGCCGATCAGGCGTTCGATACGCGCCGCGCCCAGGCGAATAGTCTGACCGCTGTCTCCTCGCCGCTCCTGGCGGAGTTGCGTCAGCAAGAGAGCTTGGTTGCGCGCCGGTTGAGTGAGTTAGGGGCCATCTATGGCGGCGCTCATCCGGATGTTGTCAAGGCAAGAGCCGAACTCCTGGCCTTAAGTCCGCGCATTGCCCAAGAAGCGCACCGCGTCCAAGGCGAGATGTCGACGCAGGCAGCCGCAAGCCAAGCCCGCAGCGGTGCCGTTGACGCGACCATAGCGAACATGCAGTCGCGCGCCCTCGCTTCGGGGGTACAGGCCGTGCCCCTTCGTGCGCTAGAGCGTCAGGGAGATGCCAGCAATGCCCTTTATCTCTCGCTGGTCGGCGCGCTGAACGCGAAAATTGCGGCATCATCGACGGTGGTTCCGGACCTTTCCATCATTTCACGGGCCTCCTTGCCATCCGTGCCAAGTTATCCCATCCCGCAGCGCATCCTTGCGGTCGCGCTGCTCGCATTTTTGCTGTTGGGTGTGATCGCTGCGTTCATCATCGACACAATGGATACGACCATTCGCACTGCGGCACAGGTCAAGCGCCTTCTTGGCATTCCCACTTTGGCAATGGTCCCGGACATGAGCCGCAACAGCGACTATCGTCCGGTTCAGGATATGGTTGAGGCAAAGCCTCGATCTCGCTTTGCGGAGGCCATGCGAAACCTGCTGATCGAACTGGAGGCGCGTCACGGATCCGGTTCTCACGTGGTGGTCGTGACGTCGCCGCTGGACGGGGAAGGCAAGAGCACTATCGCCACCAGCCTGGCAGCGGCGGCGACCGCCGTCGGACGCCGGGCGGTGGTAGTGGACTTCGATCTGCGGCGACCCAATATCGCGTCGGAAGAGCGCAAGTCAGTAGGCGTGGTTAGCTACCTTTCCGGAAAAGCAGGCCTGGATGATTTGCCGGTCATCCAAAATGGCGGCCAATATGCAGTCATCGCCGTAGGTGACATTCCACTCGATCCCGGCTCGCTAATAGCTTCGCCGCGCTTGCCCGAAATGGTCGATGCGCTGCGTGAGCATTATGACTTCGTTATTCTCAATGCGCCACCCATTCTGCCGGTCAGAGACGCCAAGACATTGACTGAGTATGCCGATTCTACGCTGCTGGTGTTGCGCTGGGGCTATACCAATCCAGAAGCAGCCCGGGTCGCGATGGAAACATTTGAACGCCCTATCGCGGGCGCCGTCATCAATATGATTGACTATCCCGCCCATGCCCGTCGGCGTTATGGAGACGTCATTCATCATATGACAAACCTCACGGAATATTATGATGCAGACGATCTGGACCGAGCCTCATGGGCTGACCGACTGCGCCGCAAGTGGCGCCGCAGTCGACGTCGCGTGGCGGAAACGCTCCACTTCAACTGAACATTGGCGAGGAGGCTGGCACGGTTGTCAGCCTCCTCTTAAACGTCAGGCGTCCAGGGGAAGCGCCGGACAGTCCGTCGCAAATGCAGCATTAGCCCTGCCAACCACGCCAGTCCGAAGAGCAGGTGCGCCAGATTGGCGCCCATTGCTCCAAACTCCAGGATCAGGGGAAAGACAGACGTGTAAAACGCGAGGGAGCAGACCATTACCGTACGCAGTACCGCGCCCTGATCTCCCAGTGCGAGCAAAGCGGCGCGACTGGCAGCGCCACTGATGGTCAGAGTTACTGCCAGGATCTGAATGGTAAGAAGCGGCACCGCTCCAGCATAGCGCGCGCCTACCGCGGCCTCCATCAGCGGCGCCCCTATCAGCCATATGACCAGAAAGCACGCTGTGCCAAACACCGCCAACAGCAGTTCCGTCTGCAAGACTATCTGAAGGAATGAGCGTTTTTCATGGGAAGCGGCCAGCCGACTGAGGTCCGGATAAACGACCGATTCTACCTGGCTGCCGACTTGTTGCACCACGCGGCTGATCCGCTTGGCGATATGAAACAGACCTGCGCTGGCGGGATCGGCAAGCCAGCCGACGATTAGCGTATCGACCTGCTGTGCGCTGGACCAGAGCGTCAAGGATATGTTCGCGCCGAACGCAAATCGCCAAATGCCAGGAAAACGATTACTGATACCTTTGCTGCTGGCTTGCAAAAGCTGCCGAAACCCGGGCGCGGGCAAGAACCGAACAGCGATGATGAAGTTGGCAAGGGAACCGGTGATCTGAGTTATCGCCCAGATCAGGGTAAGTTCGAACAGCCCGACACCGGCGACATAGGCGCCTGCGACGATGACGAAGCGTACCAGCGCGTTCGCGACCTGGATTCTTGCAATTGTGCGATAACGATCCGTCAGTCGGAAAATTGCGGTTGAGACACCGTTGAAGTTGAACAGCAGCGATACGAGAAACATCAGTGCCAGTTCGACATGCTCGATCGCCACATTCAGAATATAGTGGCTCGCTATTGCCAAGCTGCTTGCCACCGCCCAGGCCGTGACGCTGCCGCCTATGTCGAGCAGCCAGCCAAATTTGAGCAGCGCGAAATAGGATTTTTCATCGGTCTCCATATCGATGGTTGCTCCGCTTCGAATGAGCGGTTGCCAGGATTGGAACCCCAACAGGCGTTCGCATGCCTGGCCCAGCGTCAGGATCATCGCGAAAATCCCGTAGGATGTCGGATCGATAAGCCGCGCGACCAGAGCGATCGATAGTAACGTTATGGCTAATGTGGCCGCAGTCCCTGTCAGAAGATGTGTCACGGCCCTTACGCGCCGATGGCCCATCGCCTTGCGCAACTTACTGGCGGCAAACATCCGTTTGGACTGTGACCTGCCCGCACTTTCCATGTCAGATCGCCCCTCGATAGCTTAACTCTGGCAATCCATGGCGATTACGGAGCGGGGATGCAGTATTTCACTCGTCGTAATCCGAAATTGCCTGCCAGTGTTCGTGTCTGTCGGGGTAAGAACGGGTGGGAGGACATGCAATGTCGATTACCGCAAGACGATTCTTCCATGCCGGACATCAAGCGACGTCGATCGAAGTGGAAGACAAGTTCTTCACCGATCTTCGTACGCGGAACGCCACGTTCAAGCGGACCGCAAGCGACCGGTTTCGGGATTTGGACGAACTGTGCCTGAAAAGCTTCGCTAACGCAGAGGCCTCGATCGGCGAGGTGCTGGACATCGGCATCTCATCGGGGTCGACGACCGTTGCACTGAGCGACAGACTGCGGGCTGCCGGGCATTCCGGACGTGTCGTGGGAACCGACATCGCGATCGAGGGGCGGCTTGTTAAGGCCTTTCCCGGTGTGCATGTGTTGACGGACGATGCCGGGCATCCACTGCAATATGACCTGATGGGTCGTGTGCTGCGACCCTGGGGACGACGCGCCGACTATGCAACTGGCATGGTCATGGTCCGCGCTGCCGCCAACCGGTGGATTGGGGATCGCGTGCAGCGGTCCGTGCAGCGGGGAGAGCGGAATGGCAATGCCGTGCGGTTGATCAGCCCGCGAGCAAAAAACCATCCTTATGTCCAAATCGAACGGAACGATATTTTTGTGGATACGCACGGATATCATGATCGTTTCGGTTTCATCAGAGCTGCCAATATTCTCAACCGAGGATATTTTGAGGAAGCGGCTCTCAAGCGTGCTATTGCCAACATCGTAACCTATATGACCGGGCCGGGATCCTATTTGTTGATCGCCCGATCGACCAAAGGTCGGCATGTCGCTACCTTGTTTCAGGTGTCTGCCAATGGCCGCTATATGGATGTCGTTGATCGATCCTGCGGGGGATCGGAAGTGGAGTGGCTCGTACTTGAAGCTAAGCTGCCTGAAAAATGGGCGCGATAGCTCGGCATAAGCCGGTCTCGGTTTGCTTTCCGTTCGTCGGTGATTTGATAGGCGGCAGCCATTTTTCCGCGCGTGATCTGATCCGGGGCTTGGATCGAAATCGCTTCATACCGCTGGTTCTGGTTCAGAAATCTGACGGCGCCTTGGCCCAGTTCTTCGCGGAAGCCGGTATTGCGACCGAAGCTGCGCCGGCATCAGCAGAATTGCGGCATGGCGTTCCCATCGGTCCGTCTCACGTGATTGCTCTGGGCGGACGGGTGTTGGCGCTGGCGCGCTTTTTACGACAGAGAGGCGTGCGTATCGTCCATAGCAATGATGGCCGCACGCATGCGACCTGGGCTCTGCCCGCGCGCATGGCGGGTGCCAAGCTGCTCTGGCACCATCGTGGCGCGCCAGATGCTGCGGGGTTGCGCTATCTCGCTCCCCTGCTGGCCAACCGCGTCGTAGCCGTGTCCCGTTTCGCTAGCCCGCGCGCCGGCCTCTATTCCGCTGCGCCGCGCAACGATGTGGTTCACAGTCCATTTGATACTTCCATGCGTTACAATCGGTCGGAGGCACGCGACGCAATTTTGGCCGACATAGGTAAGGACGATACGACCTGCCTTGTCGGCTTTTCCGGAGTCTTTATCGATCGGAAGCGGCCATTCCTCTTCGTGGATGCCATCGCCACCTTACGCCGAGAGGCGCCCGACCTCGACGTCCATGGCCTGATGTTTGGCGAAGGACTGGAGGGAATGGACGAACAGGTCGTTGCTCACGCCGGGCGACAGGGCGTCGGAGACGCTATCCATATTATGGGGTTCCGGACGCCGGGCGCCTTCTGGCTCGCGGGCTGCGACATATTGATGATACCCGCCGTGGACGAACCCTTCGGACGGACGCTGATCGAGGCGATGTTAGTGGAGACCCCTGTTGTTGCTACGAAGTCTGGCGGCAATGTCGAGGCCATCCATGATCGCTCGACGGGATTGCTGGTCCCGGCAGAGGATGCCGATGCCTTGGCTAGCGCCTGCGTCACACTGTTGCGCAACCCATCTACTGCCGCGCTGATCGCGCACACGGCGCGCATCGAGGCACTCAACAATTTTGGCGTATCGCGCCATGTCCGCGCGATTATGGCCATATATGATCGGATGGTTGATAGCGAACACAGCCGAGCAGCCTGACGGATACGCGACATTTCAATAATGCGAGCGGATGTATAAAGCGCCTTTGCCGTAGCGATCGTTCACCAAGGCGGGATCGACCAGACGATAGCGATGGTGTCGGGCATAGCGAATGAACGGTTCGTCCAGCCGTCCTTCCTGACCGACAAGTATAGCAACAGGTGGCTGCGCGCTCATCAGGCTACCGACCAGATGTGGCGATATGATTCGATAATGCCGCAAGTCGCGCGATGGAATGAGGTCGCCGACCCGATAGACCAAGGGTCCCGCCGCCAGTTCGGGATAAACCGCCAGCCCGCCTTCCAGCGGATAAAGGGGGGAGAGCGTCGCCACGGGGCCGTCCGCACCTTCCGTATGACTATATTGTGCCAGCCGTTGGCCTGCGCGATGCACGACTATACCAGCCCATTTATCCGGCTTGGCGAGATCGGGCAGCTTCACGGCAAGGCGGGGTAAGCCCCAGGCGATCGTCCCGATCGCCATCATGAGCATGAGCGGAGAGAGTGCTGATCGACGGCGCACAGGCAGGGATCCATATAGCAGCGCCGCCAGCACGATTATGAAGGGAATTGGCAGGATGTAATATTGCGGGAAGGCAGGGGTTGGCACGAAAGACATTGCCATGCCACCGACAATGATAGCTGTGACCAGGGCGATCGGCCAGAGGGGCCGGCGGGGACGCTTTGAACTCTTGGCCTGCCGGACATTGCTCCATACCAATAGCGCGAGCGCGCAGATCACAAGTGCGAAGCCGCCGCCAAGCCAGACCTTGATCGCGAGGACGATCTTGCCCAACAGGGTCATGATTTTCGGGCCATCCAGCCACGGGTTGGCGGCCCAATAAGCGACATGAGGCCCCCGATGATATTGGATCACATGTACGAGAAAGCCGTCTATATCGCGAAACAAATAATAAAGGACCGAGAGGCTGCCGATCAGGCCCCCGATAGCCAGCGGGCCGATGCTGTGGGTTATGCACCGCCGTAGTCCTTCGCGCAGCGGTACGAATAGCGCGGTGATCGCAAACAGGGGTATCATATAGACATAATTCGCCTTGAACCCTGCGGCGACGGCGATGCAAAGGCCCGCTCCCGCCAAAGCCCATGGCTGTGGCTTGGGCTGATCGAGACCCGCAATCAACAGCGTCGTCCCCGCCATAGCAAAGGCCAGGGGCAGGAAGTTATTGGTGGCGAGCATACCTGCGGGACCGATCAGAACCGGATTGGTCGCGACTAGCAAGGTGGCGAGTATTGCGGCCGCCCACGTTCCTGCCGCGCGGCGCACGAAGATCATGATGGCGGTGAGGAATAGAAGCCATCCCGCAAAGATGATGAAACGCCCGGCGAGAAGATAATGGTCGGTTGCGGTAAGGTGGACAATCAGTCCGAGCAGCAAGGGGAAGTTGGGCAGATTGTTGAAGCCGAAATCCCGATACAGATCGCCTTGCATCAGCAACGCCCCAACCGGGACATACATTTGTTCATCGTGTCTGACGGGAAATGCCATCAGGCGGGCGAACAGAGCAAGCAGGGTCATGACCATCGTGGCAACGAGCGCTGCGTGGGGCCACGCTCGGCGCGAACTCGCTGTCACCCCGCTCGTGATGGAACCGCGGCGCTTCAGACTGGTCGCGATCATCCTGTTCATCTCCCTCTTCAATATTCCCACTCTAAGCCAAGTGGCTGGAGGGTCCGCCGATGCAAGCGACTCTGTGCTGACGCAGAAGGAGTAAACCGGTAGAAGCAGGTTATCTCGCGCGAGGGATCGAACTATCCGTCGTTGCGCGTGACTTCCACACGCCGGGTGGCTCATCATGATCCCATGAGCGGGGGAAAATCATGACGGCAAGTCCATCGCTGAACTGGTCGGTCGAGCCCGTAACGGGAGCGGCAAGGCAAGCACGCCCGACGCCCCTGGTCGTGGACCTCGATCACACGCTGATACGCACCGATACGTTGCATGAGACCATCGTCGAACTCGCATTTCGTCACCCATTGAAACTTCCTGCGATAGCGTTCAGCCTCATCAATGGTCGTGCGGCCATGAAGCGCAAATGCGCCGATCTCGCGCAAATTCATTGCGCCTCGCTGCCCTATGACGCAGCCGTTCTTTCCTTGATCGCCGATCGTCGCCAAGCGGGCGGGGAGGTGCATTTGGTGACCGCCGCCGACCAGAGCATCGCGGACTCGGTATCAGCTACGCTTGGGCTGTTCGATAGCGCAACAGGTAGCAACGGCATCGATAATCTAAAGTCGGCAGCGAAGGCGAAACAGTTGGCTGCGCGCTTCGGCGACGGCTTCGACTATGTAGGCGATTGCTCGGCCGATATTCCGGTATGGCGGCGCAGCAAGATCGCGATAGTGGCGGGGGGACGCACGGCGCTGGCGGGCATCATGTCGCGCGCGGGGATGGAAACCACAGTCCTGCCGCGCCGTTCCGCTACGCTACGGAATTGGATCAAGGCGCTTCGCATCCACCAATGGAGCAAAAATTTCCTGCTCTTTGCGCCACTGGTGTTGAGCCACGAATATACGCAGCCCGAATTGCTATTACGGACAATCCTGGCCTGGTGCCTTTTCGGGATGGTGGCTTCCGCGAGCTATCTGCTGAACGATCTGAGCGATCTTGCCGCCGACCGGCAGCACCCGACCAAGCGGTTCCGCGCGGTGGCAGCCGGGCTGATCCCGATCTCTACGGCGCTCAGCCTCTCCGCAGCGCTGCTCGTTGGCGGCATAGTGGGGGCGTGGCTACTCCATCCCCCCTTCTGCATGATACTATCGGCCTATCTCGTGTTGACGTTGGCCTACTCATTGTGGCTAAAAAGCCAGCCGATGGTTGACGTTGCAACCATCGCAGCGCTGTTCGGTTTGCGGATCACGGCGGGCATGGTCATCGTAAATCACCCCGTCTCACTATGGCTGGTCACTTTCACGCTCGTCCTTTTCCTGTCGCTCGCCCTGGCAAAGCGGACCGCGGAGCTTGTGCAGGCGCAGAAGAGCATGCGTGTCGTCAAGGGGCGTGGCTATCTGCCGGGCGATGCACCAATGACAATGGCGCTCGGCATCGCTTCTGGCATAGTGTCGGTGGTCGTCATGGTGCTTTATATGTTCATGGAAGCCATGCCGACAGGGCTCTATGCCAATGTTGGGCCGCTATATCTCATTCCAGCCGTACTGGGCCTGTGGTTGATGCGCATATGGCTGCGGGCGCACCGCGGGACGTTGAACGACGACCCGGTGATTTTTGCCATTCGAGATCCCGGAAGCTGGGCTCATGCGGTTATCGTCCTGTTCCTCTGGGTCGCTGCAGTAGGATTTTCCCTGTGAACATGGCGACATTTGCACTGGTCGCGACGAGCGTAACCTTCAACGCCTTCGCGCAGATTGTGTTGCGCAAGGCGATGACCGTGGGAATATTGCCGCCGGTCCAGCATTCACTTGCATTGGCGTGGGCGCTGGGCACGAATGTCTGGCTCTGGGCGGGCATGGCCTGCTACGCCCTGAGCATAGGCCTGTGGCTCGCGGTATTGGGCCGCCTGGAAGTCAGTGTCGCATATCCGATGCTATCCATGGGATATATTCTGGCTGCAGTGATCGGCGTTTTTTGGCTGGGCGAGCAGGTTGGACTGGAACGTGCGTCCGGGATCGCACTGATCTGCGCGGGCGTTTTCGTCATAGGGCGGACGGCATGAAAAGCCGGCACATCATAACCGGTGGTGCCGGCTTTGTAGGGCAGCGCTTGGCGACAGCCCTGCGCGCGCAGGGAGAAGATGTAGTTATCTTCGACACTGTCCAGCCGACTTGCCCGGGCGTACTGTTTGTACATGGGGATGTGCGCAACATGGCCGATATCGCGCGATTGGCGCTGGGTTCGGAAGACAGGGTATATCATCTGGCCGCGCGGCAATTTCATGGTGCCGTACCGCGTCACGACCGGGAAGAGTGGTTTGCGGAGGTCAATACCCAAGGCACACGCAACATCCTGGACTGCATGCGGCAAGGCGGTGCAACCCGGCTGATCTTCTTTTCTACCGACATGACGTATGGCCGGCCGACGCAATCGCCCGTGCCGGACACCCACTGCCAGCGTCCGATCGGTCCTTATGGACACAGCAAACTAGCCGCGGAGCAATGGATCAATAATGCGGTTTGCAACTGGGGCCTGTCCGCCACCATTTTCCGTCCGCGCTTGATTGCCGGCGCGGGGCGGCTTGGAATCCTCACTAAACTATTCATGCTGATCCAGCACGGCTTGCCCGTCCCCATGATCGGGTCGGGCTGCAACCGTTACCAAATGATCGCGGTCGATGACTGTGTAAGTGCTGCGCTACACGCCGCGAAGCAGGATTTTCCGTGCGGTGCCTTTAACCTTGGATCGTCGACGCCGCCCACCGTCAAATCGCTACTTCAGGGGTTGATCGAGCAATCCGGTTCGCGATCCATACTAGTCCCCACACCTGCGCGGCTGGTCCAGGCGGTTTTGGCCGGCATGGACAGAGCGGGCATGACTTTGCTCTATCCCGAGCAATTCGCGATCGCGGATGCCGATTATGTGCTGGACACCACGGGTACGGCTACCGCGATGAAATGGTCGCCGAGCCAGAGCGACGGAGACATATTATATGCCGCCTACCGCCATTTCCAAAAAGCGAAGATGAGGAAGTTGCTTCGTTCAGAACCCTCTTCCACCAGCGGACTTGCCCCTTGAGCATCCGTCTTCAAGAGAGCCCAGCCAAACCATGCAAAGTCACCGATCCACTAGACAGTTGATGGACGATTTGCCTGCATGCATCGAGGCGGATCGCATGAAGCCTGCGCCATCCTCTGTAAACGGATCGAAAAAAGTCAGCGATTTCAATGTTGCCGCTCATGGACTGCGCGGCCTTGCTGCGGTTATGGTTCTATTGGCACACATATTGGGAGGGACAGCAAAGCATATCTATGCGGATGTACCGGCCTATGTGGAGGGTATAAAAGCACCTTGGTATCTCGGTACATTCGGCGTCGAACTGTTTTTCGTTATCAGTGGATTTGTCATCTTTCCAAGTACCCTACGTTACCTTCCGCGGGAATTTGCATTGCGGCGCTTTTTTCGCCTGTACCCGCTCTTCTTCGCACTCTCCCTTATATTCATAGCACTCAATGCTGGGACCAACGCTTATCCGAAGATAAACTCTGTCGAAACGGTAGTGGCCGGTCTGCTATTCATTAATCTCTTCACGGGGACGGAGCAGCTAACGCCCAATGCGTGGAGCCTGACCTATGAAGTCATGTTCTATATATTGGTGTATGGCATAGTATATTTCGTAGTTCACAAGCGCAACATGGCCGCTGCTATCGTCATGGTGCTGATCGCTACCTTGTTTCTGGTCGTCTTTCCGATCGCCGTTTATTTCCTGATGGGCGTGGGTATCCGTCTAGCGAGCCGATCAGAATGGGCTCCGCGCATCAGCCCACGGTTTTTGGAGATTGCTTTCCTGCTGCTGATGCTCCTGTTCGCGAGCCAGGGTCATTTCGAGTATCGCTGGCAGGATTTCCGTCATCCAGCGGTCATCCCGATTATGCTGTCCACAGGCTTTTATTTCTTTTTCGCCGTGATGCCGGGCAGCCTTACCGCCCGCGCGCTCGATAATCGCCTCATGCGGTATCTCGGAACGGTGAGCTACAGCCTCTACCTCGTCCATCCCTACACCTATTTTCTCGCGCGCTGGGCATTTGATCGGTATGGCTTGTTCACCAGTGATGTCGCGGCTTCGATCGCGCTGTTTACCTGCATAGTGGTCCTTCTCACGATGCCGCTAACGCATGTGATTCATATCAGCCTGGAACTTTGGCCCTATCAACGCTTCTTCCGTCAACGCATTTATCGACGGCGTGGCGCGGAGCCTTCCCTGCGTGAAACGGCAGCGTCATGACGATGGCGACACCCTCGTCATATGCTGCCGAAAGCGTCGTGCGCATCCCGACGACCCTAATATTGGGTATTGTTTTTGCCGCCTATCTCTCTTGGCGTCCGTCCGTCGACGTGATGTTCACGTTAAGCGACATCTGCCTGATATTAGGCGGGCTCACTATGCTGATGCGCCGCCAAGTGCCGCGTGAACCCTTCAGCGTCGTGTCTCCGCTCTGGTATGGCGGTTTCATCCTGATGCTGGGCGGATTGCTGGCAAGTTCCCTGTTCAGTGGCGATCCCACGCGTTGGCCCATCGTCGCGGTACAATATAGCATGGCGTGGGCGGTGCTGCCCTTCCTCATTTCAGGGCATGATAGTTTCAATACTCACAGGCTGGCGCGCTTTTTCCTACTTGGCGTAGTGGCCATGGAATTGATCGGAATCCTTGTCTATTTCACGTTCAGCGGCTCTTTCATGCAGGCGCGGACGTTGTTGGGATTCGATTTTATCTCCGGCAGCAACCGATTAGGGGCCTTCGCTACCGATGCCAACTGGAACGGCGCAACGATCGCAATGGCGCTGCCCTTTGTCTTCTATCTGCATGGCCGCGGCGGTATCGGACACTGGCAGGCCGCCATCGCGCTTGCTTTGTTGATCTTCGCGTTGATCTTGACTGCTTCGGTCACCGCATTCGGCACAACCTGCCTGACCATCATATTGTTCGTGATCGTCGGTGACAGGCGGTTGCGTGCTGCAGCAATGATGATGTTGCTTGCAAGTTCCGCCATAGTCTTGGTCCTGGAAGTTTCGGGCAGGGGCCTGCCCGCCGTGTTTCAAAAGCGCGTTGCGACCGCTCTGGAGAGCGGTAGCTTGGCGCAGGCCGGGACGTATGAGGGAAGGATGCATCTGATCGAAGATGCCTGGCAGCGCGTGGGTGATCATATGTGGCTGGGTGTGGGCGTCGATCAGGATCGCGTCGTTAGCCAAGAAAGAGCACCCGTCCATAACATGTACCTGCTGCTGTGGGTTGAGGGAGGGTTCGTCGCATTGCTTGGATGGCTTGCAATGATGGCAGCCGCCCTAGCGATTGTTCTCGCGGCTTTCTATCGTGACCGATTGAGTGGTGCGCTGGGTTTGACGGTATTGATGAGCTTTCTCGTATTTTCGGCAGCCAGCCCTCACATGTATGCGCGTTTGTGGGCTGTGCCGGTGCTGCTGGCCCTGGCAATAGCGATGCACGCCGGAGGGGGGTACCTCAGAGCGCTGGCTAATTGGCGCTACCGCCAAATGGCGAGAAGATTGGCGAGAGGGCAGGGATGATCACCTATGTTCGATCCAATACGCGCCACCCCGTCAAGACGTAGGAGGCATTGGTCGATGCTGGCCCTGGTATCTCTCCTAGCCGGCACAGCGATGTGGCTCGGCCGCACGGAACCACAGATCGATACCCAATCGGTAACGCCGTTCAACCCGATAAATTGCGATGGGGCGGAGAGCCAAAAGCCCACGCAGAAGGCGTTCGCAACCGCTGAAGGATTTGGCCGCTTCGCGAGGGGCGGCAGGGGCGGCAGGGTCTATCTGGTGTCCACGCTGGAAGATTCGGGACCAGGGTCCCTGCGGGAATGTGCGGAGGCTGCCGGACCGCGCACGTGCATCTTTAGGGTCAGTGGTACGATCGCCCTAACCGACTGGATACGGGTCATGCACCCTTATTTGACTATTGCCGGCCAGACCTCACCTGGCGGCATCGCCCTGCGGGTGGATCAATCGCTAAACTCGCCCCTCTTGATCCAGGCACATGACGTGATCGTGCGTCATATCCGGGTCCGGCCTGGATCATCGGCCCGTCCTTCTGATAATGTCGATACTGTTCAGATCAGCGGTGGCGCTCATGACGTGATCCTGGACCATGTATCGACATCCTGGCCTACCGACGAAGGTATCAACATCGTTGGGTCGGGCCACAAGCCGTTTCGATGCGGCGAGACCCGCAACATCACAATCCAGTGGTCGATCTTGTCGGAGGGCCTGAACAAGGCCAATCGCGGGCCGCACAGCCGAGGCGCCTATTTCGGCTATGGCGCCCAAAATGTCAGCTTTCATCACAATCTGATCGCGGGAAATGTCCGCCGAAACCCGCTGGTTAACATGCGCGGCCAGTTCGACATGATCAACAACGTCATCTATAATTCGGCGCTCTATAATGCCGAGTTTTACACCCGCTTCGGCGCCCTGAACGTCAATCTCGTTGGCAATGTGGCAATCGTCGGGCCATCGTCTGACAAGACGACCCGCCTGTATCTTGCCGATTATTTTCGGGATTTTCCTGCCGATTTCGGCATTTATCTTCGCGATAACATCGACGTGCATCGTCCGACGAACATAGGTGACCAGCGACTGGTGCTCGAGCCGCATGACTGGAAATATGTGCACACGTCGCCGTTAGGCAGCCTGTCGTTACAGGAGGGAGCGATCACGGGACCGGCGCAAGCCTATCGCGATGTTCTGGCAAGTGCAGGATCCATCAAGCCGCAACGGGATTCCGTCGACCAGCGGGTGATGGCCGATATGCAGCAGTGCAAAGGCCGGGTGATAGACGACCCTGCAGACGTGGGGGGGTGGCCAGACCTGTCCGGCGGCGTTGCTCCCCCCGATCGCGACAATGACGGCATGGCTGATGATTGGGAGCGTGCGCATGGGCTTTCGCCTACCGACGCCGCGGATCGTAACCGCGTCGGCCCTGATGGTCATACCTTTCTGGAAGTCTATCTCGGCGAACTTGCCGGCGACATGGAATCGCTGCCCAACCGGTCGAAATCAGATCCGGACCCCAGTTGTGGCTTCGATATTAAGCAAGCGCCACCCTCGCCGGATATACGGATGGTTGCTCAACCTGTCGGGGCCAACCACCCGACGAGAATGCGGCTGGTTTGGTCGGGAGATCATATTCGGCATTGCAAATTGGAAGGCAAGTCCGTCCCGGCCAGCGGCAGCCTCATGGTAGAGGCGGACAGACCAACCACCTATCAAATCATGTGTACGGGCATCGCGGGCGGAGACACGATCGATTCCGTTACACTGGCGGGATGGCGCCAGCGCGCGCCAGCGGAGAAATCGAAAGGTGTAGAAGCGTCATCCCCCCGATGAAGCGACGCTATCCCGAATGGTCTATTCTACCCATGACCCGCCTGCCTTAATGTCGGGCGGCAGCATTTTCGGTTTTTACCGATGCCGTCCAAATCATGAGGGGGAAAGGCAGATATGGCGTCGGGATCCTATGCTTGGTCAATGAGCGAATTTCTGGTCAACAGCCGTGTGAGCGGCGTACAGACCGATGTCGCGATCACGGCCCTTGCTTCTGGCGGTTTCGTCCTCACCTGGACCGATGCGACAGGCGACGGCAGCGGTACGGGTGTTCGCGCTCAGATTTACGGCGCAAATGGGCTCCCGGTTGGTGCCGAGTTTCAGGTCAACAGTTCCCTCCTCAACGCTCAGGAGCAATCCTCTGTCACTGCGCTCGGATCGGGTGGGTTCGTCGTAACCTGGACGGACAATAGTGGTTCGGGCGGTGATGCCGACAAGACTTCCGTCAAGGCGCAGATTTATGGCGCCAACGGTCTGCCGGTCGGCGGTGAATTTCTCGTCAATACGACGACCCAGATGGGCCAATCGACGCCGGTGACGACCAGCCTTGCATCAGGCGGGTTTGTCATTTCGTGGGTCGATGCAAGCGCCACCGCGCCGGACGCCAAAGGCACAGGCGTTCGCGCGCAAATATATGACGCGTCGGGCGTTAAGATGGGCGGCGAATTTCTGGTCAACAGCACGATCACGGGCAGTCAGCAGTTTCCTGCGTTGACGGGGCTGCAATCGGGCGGATTTTTCGCTACTTGGGTCGATCAAAGCGGTGTGGGCGGGGACAGCACAGCGCCCGCCATTAAGGCGCAGCTATTCTCAGCATCTGGCGGCAAGATCGGCGGAGAGTTTCTGGTCAATACGGCCACGCTGTCATCGCAGGACCAAGTCGTTGTCACGGCCCTTGATAATGGCGGGTTCGTGGTGGTCTGGCGCGACCTGAGCGGGCAGGGGGACAGCAGCTCGTCAGGTATCAAGGCCCAAATCTACAACGCATCGGGCGCGGCTGTAGGCGGCGAATTTCTGGTCAACAGCACGACCTTCAATTCGCAGGATCAGCCTGCAGTGACAGCGACCAAGGATGGCGGTTTTGCGGTTACCTGGCGCGACAACAGCAACCTTTCCGTTGATTCATCTGGCTTTGGCATAAAGACGCAGATTTTCGACGAATTTGGCCACAAGCTGGGCGGCGAATTCCAGGTTAACGGGATCACGACCGGCAATCAGGAAATGCCGACGATCACGGCATTGGCGTCCGGGGCGCTGGTGGTGAGTTGGACCGATTATAGCGGTCAGAACGGAGACACCGACGGTTCGATCAAGGCACGGATATTGATGCCGACCAATACGGGCATATCCGACCTGCTCGTGTCCGATACCTTGATATCCGAAACAGCGGTTGACAACACCACCGTGGCAAGCCTGGTCGCCAATGGCGCCGTCAATGCGGTCTACAGTTATCAGATCATGGATGATTCGAGTGGTGGCGCCTTCGCGATCCTGGGTGACAAGCTGGTCGTGCGCGACAGTCTGTTGCTGGATTATGAAACAGATACTTCGGAAACAGTAACTATCAGGGCGACGGATACCTTCGGCAACAGCTTCGATAAGGTCGTCAACCTGTCGATATCCGACGAAGTGAATGAAAAGCGCTATGCCGGCGGTATCGAGCAGTTGGCCAACACAAGCATCGCGGGCGGCCAGCAGCAGGCAGCGCTGACGGCGCTGTCCGATGGTCGCTACATCCTGGTGTGGAGCGATGGCAGCACATCGGGCACCGACAATAGCAGCTATGGCATCAAGGGGCAGATAGTCGACGCCAATGGCGTGAAGATCGGCACGGAATTCCTCGTGAACAGCGCAATATTGAACAGCCAGGACAACCCTGTCGTTTCCGCGCTACCCACGGGAGGATTTGTCGTGAGCTGGGTCGATTCCAGTCTGACCGGTGGCGACGCATCCATATCCAGCATCAAGGCGCAGATTTTCGACGCATTCGGCGCTGCTGTCGGGATCGAAATACTGGTGAACCAGTCGACCGCCAATGCGCAGCGGGCTCCCTCTGTAGCTACGCTCGCGACCGGGGGATTCGTCATTAGTTGGACCGATTCCAGCATGACCGGTGGCGATGCCAGCGCGACCAGCGTCAAGGCGCAGATATTCGATGCGTCGGGGGGCAAGGTTGGTGGAGAGTTCCTCGTTAACAGCATCACGGCGAACACGCAGGATGCCCCGGTGGCCGCCGGTTTGATTGGCGGCGGCTTCGTGATCAGTTGGCACGATACCAGTCTTCAGGGCGGTGATGTCAGCAAGGATGCGGTCAAGGCACAGATATTCAGCAGTTCCGGCGCGAAGGTCGGCAGCGAATTCCTCGTCAACACCGAAACCAACAGCAACCAGCAGCAACAGGCAATCATAGGCCTCTCGACGGGTGGTTTTGCGATTACCTGGGCCGATGCGAGCGCCCGCGGCGGTGACGCCAGCTATTACGGAATCAAGCTGCAGATATTCGACGCCAGCGGGACCAAGATGGGTGGCGAAAAGCTGGTCAATTCCACGACCCTGAACGGACAACTAGCGCCCACACTGACCCTGCTTTCGGACGGCAATATCGTCGTCAGTTGGGCCGACTATAGTGGTGTCGCTTCGGAGTCGGGTACGTCCGGGATCAAGGCCCAGATATTTGATGGCAACGGGGATCGCATCGGTGGTGAATTCATCGTCAATACGCAGTCCTTGGGTGCGCAAGTCGATCCCATCATCGCCGGTGGACAGGATGGCGGATTTGCCGCGATCTGGACCGATTATAGCGGGCAGGGTGGCGACAACCTAGGGACTGGGGTCAAATATAAGATGTTCGACCCGCTCGGGGCGCAGGGCGGTCCACCGCCGCTCATCGCCACGGCGGATACCGTCAGCGGGCAGGAAGATCGAAGCACGATAATATTGGCCACCAACCTGCTCGCAAACGACATTGACAGGGATGGCTTGCCCTTGACTTTGACCGGTGTAACGGCTGTGTCCGGCGGGCAGGTCAGCCTGGATGTGGACGGCAATGTCGTATTTACGCCTTACGCCAATTTCAGCGGCACGGCGCTATTCACCTATTTCGTCACCGACAGCGCAGGGATAAGTGCGACCGGACGCGTCACTGTGAATGTCGTGGGTGTCAATGATGCGCCGACCGCCATTGCCGACAGCGTGACCGTGTCCGAAGACGGATCATCCTTCTCAGTCAATGCGATATTAGGCAATGATGTGGACGTCGATCCAAGCGATATCCTGACTTTGCAACCACTGCCTGCCACGACAGCCAACGGCATTGCGCTGTCATTGGCCAATGGGACGATTACCTACGCGCCGGGATCCGCCTATCAGTCACTGGCGGCTGGCCAGAGCGTGACCGACAGTTTCCAATATACGGTAGCTGATCAGGCCGCTGTCCAGTCCAGCACTATCGTCACCTTGACGGTTGCGGGCGTGAACGATGCGCCCACGTCGCTGACCCTCTCTGGCGCTGCGGTAGATGAAAATGCCGCTAACGGTACGTCGATAGGCAGGCTAACCGCCACCGACATCGATAATGGCGACGTTCTGACGTATAGCCTGACCAATACGGCGGGAGGCCGCTTCAGCGTTGATGCGGTCACAGGCCAAGTCTACGTCGCCAATGGTACGCTGCTCAACTACGAGGCGGCAACGTCGCATCAAATCGCGGGGCGCGCGACCGATGCCGGTGGGGCATCCATCGATCTGATCTTCTCGATCGCGGTCAACAATCTGCCCGAACCCAAAAGCTATACGGGCGATAATGGGGCCAACAGTTTCACCGCATCGACGAACGATTTTTGGACGATCAACGGGCTGGGCGGCAATGACATATTGACGGGCAATGCCAGTGCCGATGTGATTTACGGCGGCTCAGGCGCGGATACCCTCAATGGCGCGGGCGGAGCGGACACGCTCTATGGCGGAACAGGCAACGACATTTTTTACATCGACAATCTCGGCGACAAGATCATCGAGGCCTATGGCGAAGGCACAGACACAGCCTTCACGTCCGTCGATTTCACGATGGAAGCCAATCTGGAAAAGCTCACGCAAACCGGGACGAGCAACATCAACGTGGTTGGCAATGATTTTGCCAACACAATCACCGGCAACTCAGGAAACAACACTTTCTATGGTGGTCTGGGCGGTGACCTGATAGTCGGGCTGGCGGGTGACGACATACTGTTTGGTCAGGAAGGTGCCGACTTCCTGCAGGGCGGAGATGGCAATGACCTTTTGATCGGAGCGGCCGGCCTTGACGAACTGATCGGGGGCGCCGGAGCAGACCAGTTCATTTTCGATTCCCTGACGGTGTCGGCGGATCGCGACACCGTGAAGGATTTTAACCTGAGCGAAGACATGTTCGTCTTTTCGCGGTCAGTCTTTACCGCGCTCGGATCCCTGCCTGTAGGTGCCTTGCCGGCGTCGGCCTTCTATGCTGGCGCGGCGGCCCAGACTGTCGATCAGAAGATCATCTATAACAGCGTGACTGGCGGGCTGTTCTACGATGCGGACGGATCGGGCAGCGCTGCCATGGTGCAGATCGCCTTTTTGAGTACCAAGCCTATCCTGACTGCTGACTATTTCCTGATCGCATAGGATAGATGCGAGTAGTTCGCAGTCGATCTCTCCGTACATCGGTACCGCTTCAGGTTATGCGCGGCTCCTTCGGTTTGCATCTCATACAAAAATGAAGTCGGCGGCAGAGAAATGCTGGGGCTGCAGAACGCCGTTTTCATTGTCGACGGTTACGCTGAATTCAGCTCCAGCGGAGGAGACGACATTCAAAATGATGTCGCCGGATGCTGCGGCATATGCGGACACCGTGCCCAGACCGCCCCCTGCCGCAAACTTCGTTACTCCCAGCTTTTCGAGCACGATGCGGTCGGATCCATCCTGGAAATCCTGGATGCGGTCGCCGCCGTCGAGTGCTCCGGCACCCTTGAACACGAACCAGTCCGCGCCAGCGCCACCCCACAGCCGGTCCGCACCTTGCTCGCCGAAGATTCTGTCGAACCCGCCGTCACCGTGCAGATCGTCCGCGCCAGCGCCGCCATATAGCAGGTCGTCGCCATTGCCGGCGAACAGGATGTCATTGCCATCTTCCCCGCTCATGAAGTCAACATCGTTGCCGCCATCAAGGAAATCATTGCCCGATCCGGCCTGGAGATTGTCGCGGCCGTCTCCGCCATAAAGCGTATCAACGCCCCATTCGGATACCAGGATATCATCTCCGATGCCGCCGCTCAGATAGTTGTCGCCGTCGCCGCCATCTACGTTGTCGTTGCCGTTGCCGCCATAAACGTGATCGTTGCCGGATTGTCCTTTCAGCAGATCATTGCCGTCCTCACCATAAATCCAGTCGTTGCCCGCTCCGCCGCCCACGGCCTGGGTAGTCAATTTCCCCGTAGCGGGATTTATTTCATTGAAAAAACCGTCGTTTCCGGCTCCGGCGTAGATGATGTCGTCTCCGGTCCCACCGTCGATATAGTCTCTGCCTCCACCCGCATAGATGGTGTCGTTTCCAGCATCGCCGAGTATCTGGTCGTGTCCGTCGAGCGCTTCTATTCGGTCTGCGCCATCACCCCCCGACACAATATTGTTCCCTGTTCCGCCGGATAAAAAGTCATTGCCGGACCCACCGTCCAGCAAATCATTGCCATCTTCTCCCCAGATTTTGTCGTCGCCGTTGCCGCCTTTCAAAAAATCCAGTCCAGCTTCACCATGAAGAATATCATTTCCGTCATTCCCTTCGATGAAATCATCGCCAGCACCGGCCCATATTTGATCGTTTCCCATCAATCCTAAAATGTAGTCGACCTGAGAAGTGCCCTTTAAAGTATTGTTTAAGTTTGTTCCAATCAGCCTCGCCATTTGTAGCTCCATTGCTATGATATGATGTGTTATTATTTTTCTGTATTGAAATGTATTTAGGGTCGTCGATCTTTATCGCGTTCGCTATCGTCGGCGCATTAAACGCGCGTACTTACTGGAGGCGCCTACCCGCTAGACATGCAATACTCCGGTTGGCTATATATTGCCGCAGGCCAGTGCTTTACGGAAGAAGCGCAGCGTAACTCCACCTTAATAAGTGCCCGGCTGGTCTCCACGAGATGCAGTCACTAGCTGAATCCTTGGTGTCGGACCCTCGCCAAACTTCTGTCATGACAAGGAAGACCGTTTGCGGCAGCGGCAGGCGGGCAAGGTCTGAGCTTTCAGGGCCTTGCGGGTAAAAATGCGAAGACGCTCGAAGCCCCGACCGTCTTAACAGATCGCGGCTGGGACAATGGAGACCAGGGGCTCGCATCAGCGAACTTGTCGAAGCCGCAATCGAAATGGCAAGGGCCGTTGGGCGTCCCTTGGTCAGCGGAGCCGAAGCAAGAAAACTCCTGGGCTTAAAGGAACGAAGCCCGCAGATGGCGTGATCTGGGCTTACCACCTGAAGACGTTGCAGCGCAAACTGCGGCTGTTGATACTACGGGAAAGTGCATCGATGTTCGGCGGCGGTCAGGCCGATGGTGCGCGGACAGAAGGTTTGATCCGTTGTTTCAGAGTGGTGAAGGAGGGGGCTGAAGAGCCGAGCATCTGAGTGCACAAGGCAATATATGTTCCACATGGTCGCGATGCGCGGCAGACCCTATCGGTCCAGCCGGGATGGGGTAGGGAATTGCGTGCTGCAATGATCACAACGTCAATGTCTCCGCCTTAGGCCACAGTGCCGATGCCTCATTCGGTAGGAGAATGGGGCAGGGTAAATCGCCGGTCACTTGTGGCGTTGACTCACGCATTGCCTATAAAGCTGCATCGCCCGATCAAACGATTTAACCTTAATTCCCCCCCGCATCAATCAACGGTACATTATGACAATTGCTTGAATTCAATGTCGCGGCTAGGCGCGTTGGTAGCCGTGAAGCGTTCTTGGGCCAACATTGGATCAAGCTCCGTCTGCAGGAAGAACTCAAGCCGATTGCCGTCGGGATCATTGAAATACACGCCATTCCCGATTTCGTGATCGGTTATCCGAACCACTTCGACACCCTTGTCGACGAGCATGTCGTGCAAGGCCTTCAGCGTATCGATATCCCCTTCGACCTCCAGTCCGTAATGCTGCAGTCCAAGGCCGCCCTGGTGAGCGCCTTCGGTCGCCTGGATCAGGCCGATGTCGTGAAGCCGGTCATCGAACGACATCATGATCCAGCTTTCGCTACGCGCGCTTTCTCGCATACCCAGAACATCGGCATACCAACGCGCGGACGCTTCAAGGTTGGAAACGAACAACGACAAATGCGTGCACAGAACCTTGGGCTTCATGATTGCTTAAATCCTAGGAGATGACGTGAGGGAATCGGTGGCATTGTGCAAAGACTTCCCGGTTCGTGCAGAATATCTTTCACAGGAAGATTCCCCGGCTCAAACCACCGTCAATGCCAATCGATTCGCCCGTGATCGCTCCTGATTTGGGTGACGACAGAAAGGCGATAAGCCATCCCATTTCCTCCGCCTGAAGAATGCGGCGTATGGGAGTTACATCGATATAGCCCTGTTCCACAGCCGCCGCGGTCTTGCCCTGCTTCACGGCCTCGCGTTCGTATAGCTCATGGATATGGGGCGTTTCGACGACACCGGGGTGAATGAGATTGACCGTGATCCCATCTGGACCAAGCTGGTCAGACAGGGTCTTGGTAAGATGGGCGACGGCCAGATTGCGCATGCCTGAAATGACCTTGCTGGCTCGCCCGGTCAGACCGCCAATGTTGATAATGCGCCCGAATCCTGCCCGTCGCATGTGGGGCGCCACTGCTTTGGCGCAACGGAAATAGCCGACCACCTTGGTATCGAGATCGGCGAGTAACTCCTGATCTCCAGCATGCTCTATGTCATTGCGCACGACACCCGAGGGCGCGGCAGCGGAATTCACCAGAATGTCGACGCGGCCAAATCGGGATATGGTGGCATCCACCATGGCAGACACGGCGGCCATATCTCCGGTGTCGCAAAAGAGCGGCAGGACGTCTCCACCTGTCTCGCTGCTAATTTCGCGTGCAACTTCCTCCAAATTGGCCATGCGGCGAGCGCATATGGCAACCGTGCACCCCTCTTGCGACAAGACTCGGGCAACTTCCTTTCCGATGCCGCTACTTCCGCCGGTTACGATCGCGACGCGGCCTTTTAATTCAAGATTCATCCCATCCTCACTTCGTATCCATTTGATCTAGACGCCTCGTTTGAGCGATCATCTTGTCATCGGAATGCAATCTATATTGCGACCTTGGCCACAAAAATTTCTTTACATGACAAAAAATGCTACGTAAAGATCATTATACGAGAATTTTGATATTTTTATATGAGGTCAGCAATGTTGCGGCCTACTGGGCCGGCCTGCGCAAAGTAGAGCGGCAGGGGGCTAGGCGCTGAAATGACAGGGTTGGGCTGCCTCGCACGTCCAATGCGGCAAGGATAAAACAGTACTTATCGGAGTGAGACTATGACGACTGAAAGAAGAGTGCTTATTGCCATCATATCCGGCCTGACTGCGCTGGCATCTCCGGCGATAGCACACCATTCTTTTGCCATGTTCGACCAGACGAAACTTCTGCCAATCAAGGGGGCTACCGTCGCACGGTTTCACTGGACCAATCCGCATTCCTTTGTGGTCGTCGAATTCAACGGCACCAAATATGTGATGGAATGCAATAGCGTCAATCTGATGAGCAAGGCGGGATGGAAATTCAATACGCTCAAGGCCGGCGATAAGGTCAACTTGGTCTACTACCCGTTGCGTGACGGTAAGCCTGGCGGCATGTTGAAGACCATCACATTGCCCAATGGAACGACTTTGAATGCGTGGTAACAGGGTCAGGTCGTGTCTTTTGCCTGTACCGTGACGCGTGTTTGCGCCCCGTAATTTGGCTTGCCCGGCGCAATTCTCGCATATGGGCAAGCCAAGCTGCAAACGGCGGCAACTATTAAATTTAGGACATGCCGTTCGCGCTCCTCGCCGCTCAGGGCGTATCCACTTCGGGTCTAGTTCTCGGGCGGTGGTCGAACGATCAGAGGGCTCGAGAGATCAGTCAGAGCGATGAAGTCTGCACACCAGACTGAATGAGGCTAACCTAGCGTGTCAGATCGACACGGGTTATCGCTTTAGCCACAGCGCGCTGCATTTTTGTATTGCCTAGTCCGAATTCGCGGATACCCTGATGTCCGATCCCATGAGCCAGATGGACTTGCTATCCGGCGCAATCTACTTCGGAGCTATTCGGGAACCATAACGATTGGACCCAGGAGCGACGTCCGGCATCCATGCGGTTTCTGCTATGGCACCCAGCGTCCGAAGCCAATACAACCGGGTTTGCCGAACTTGGCGTTCCCCGGCACCCGGCTGTACCGGCATTCATCATCTGAACTGACGATCGTAGTTCCTGCAACGGTCGCTTGTTGCAGGCCGTCTGAAACAACGGCACCGCCCAGCCAACCGGCGCGCGCATCCGATTGAGGATGGCGCGCCGGTCAGACGTCATGCGCTGGCTTTCCGGGCAGACGATTGTATCTGAATCAGGGGATGGCAGGGAACACCCTTGCTTACCTGCGGAAGGTGGCGGTTAGGCCAATCGTGCGTGGACGGAAGGTCACCGACCGCAGGTTCGGGTCCGCCAGGGTGCTGTGAATCTGGCCCAGAAACGGGTGGGCGTTCAGCACATTGGTGGCAAACAGGCTGACGTCGATCTGGTCGAACCGCACACCGGCCCGCAGATCGAGCTGCGACGAGGACGGAGTGCGTGGAATACCGGGGTCGACAAGCGGCGACGTCACATCCAGCGGCGTATCATCGTGAGAAGAGTAGGTGAAGTCACCTCGCAGATAGCCCTCGTTGCCAGCAACGGGGAATTCGTATTGTCCGCTCAGATGCATCGACCAGGGCGCAACGTCGAGCGGTTCTCCCTTGCGGCGGATGACCTCGCCACCAGCATTCTTCAACTGTGACGTATATCGAGCGTTGATGTAAGACGCTGAGGCCGTGAGCGTCAAACCGTCAACCGGACGCGCGGAGACCGCCAGATCAAAGCCGTCGATCTTTGCGCTGCCGAAGTTGAACACGGTATGCACCTGGCATTCCGGTAATGTCAGCGTGCTCTGGAGATTGTTCCAGTCGGTGTGATAAGCCGATGCGTCGATGCTCAATCGACCACCCGCCCACGTGTTCTTGCTGCCGACTTCATAGGTCCAGAGCGAGTCAGGTTTGATCCTTCGCAAAACCATCGGATCGAAGCCAATGGCGATACCGTCGTTTATGCAACGAATGCCAGCCGCTTCGGCTACGCCGCCACCGCGGACACCTTTTGAGGCGTTGGCATAAAACAGATTATTACGGTCTGCCTGAAACGACAGGCCGAATTTCGGTGTCAGCGGCTTGTTCTTGGTCTTCAGTGAGACATCGATGCCGTCGCTTGCATAAAGTGGGCCAGCGACGAAATTGTCCAGATTAAAGGTGGAATCTGTATAGCGCAGCCCGGCGGTCACCGTGAGACGCGGCACGATTTCATAGTCAGCCTGCGCAAAAACCGATTTCTGGATGTCGAGATAGCGCGAGTCCTGATAAACGACAAAAAGGCCTCTATATGGCTCGACGCCGAAAATGTCCGTGACGGAACCGAAGGGTGGTCCTCCGCCCTGCACAACTGCGTAATTGATCGTATCCAGCAATCTGGTGTTCGCTCCGCCAAAATTGTCCGTCACGACCGATCGCGAGAAGAACCCACCTACGACCCAGTTGAATGGGCCATCGTCGGTGTTCTGCAGGCGAATTTCCTGCGTAAAGCCCTTTTGGCTGGTCCGGTTGTTGGTGAAAGCAAAATTCTCTTCAAATCCCGGAGGGGGGGCGGGATCATAATAATCCGCAAAGATCGCCAGATTCAGAGTATCGTCGTCGCTCGCCGTGCGGGCCTTGCGGGTGATGTACGACGTGTTCGAAATAACCGAGAATCCGTCAAATTCGACCACTGCCTTGAACGCCGGTAACCAGAAACGGTCGGTGCGTGATTCCGGGCGCGAGAACAACCCGTTCCGGAAATCATTGCGCCCTGCGTTGGACGCATTGATATCGACCAGAGAGCTGTCGTCTATCTTCAATTCCTGATAAAATAGCGATGGCGTCAGCGTGATGTTTTCCGTCGGCTTCCATCCCAGGGCGAAGCGGGCCGAAAAACTGTTCGAACTGTTGATGTCTTTCTCCACGACCTCGCGGCTGACACGACCGATGCGGTCAATGTAACCGCCGTCATGGCGATGATAGACACTGGCGCGAAAGCCTAGCGTATCATCGACGAGCGCGGCTCCTCCGGCCACGCCAGCCTCATAGCTGAGGCCACCCCGATAGGTCGTCGCAACCTCTGTGCGCCCGTAGATCTTCGCGCCGTTCAGGACGGGATCGGGCGTGATGAAGCGTACGGCGCCGCCGAGTGACGCGGTCCCGAACAGAGTGCCTTGCGGACCGCGAAGAACCTCCACACGATCGAGATCAAACAATATCGGATAAGCGTTGGTCAGGCTGGGGCTCACACCCGTGCGAGTCTGAATCGGCGTATCGTCGACGTACACGCCAACCGTAGGAATGCCCGATGTCGACTGTACACCGCGGATCGAAATATTGGATTGGCCCGTGCCGTAAAAACCCGAACTTTGCCCGAAGGTGATGCTGGGCGTGAAACGCATCAGATCGTCGGTGGTTCGTATCCCCTGTTTGTCCAGAGCCGCCTGATCTGTCGCCACAACACTAAGCGGTACTTTGCTGAGCGTCTGTTCCCTGCGGGTCGCTGTAACCACGATCTCACTAATGGATCCCTGCGAATCCGCGCTCGATGACTGATGGCTGTTCGTCTGAGCATGAGCATGCATGCTCATCGCCCCTGTGGATGCACATCCAAGCATCAGCAGTTTGAAATACCGATTTTGCAAAATCATATCCTGTCCCCTTCATCAGGCTCGGCGGAGCGACGGGAGGACATTCGCCCAATCCCGTTTTCAGCCTTGATCGCCGCAGCTTGTGTTTTCCCTTCCGGGCAACGGGTCGCACATCTCCAGATGGTCTGATCGCTGCGTTCACCCTTTAACCCGGAACAGGGCAGAACATGCACAAATGAAGGCAACCGCACAACCAAAAAATATCATATATTCTCATTATATGACTATATAATGATTTTATTCGACCTGTGTCAGATAAACCTGCGTCGTGATCTCACTCTTGGAACGCGCTTTACGTCAGGAAACGACTAGGCAGGTCCATGTCCATTAAGCGTGCTGAGTGAGTGCTTTCTTCCGCAATCAACATGCTTGGCCGACGATAACGACCGCTTGTAGAGCGGATGCATGGGTGTAAAGGTTGCGCAATCGTGTGCGCACAGCGGAATCAGGAAAGGGTTTGGAAGCAGTATGAGTACGTTGAGCAAAACTCTCGCGCTTCTGGATTTCTTTGGCCCCGATTCATTGCAGATGAGCACGGAAAGCATCATCGAGCGGACGGGTATGTCCAAGGCTACGGTTTACAGGCACGTGAAGGATTTGTGCGACGCCGGTCTGCTGACGAGGGTTGAAAGCGGCAGCTACAGCCTAGGCCCACGCATTATCGAGCTGGACTGGATGATGCGGCAATATGATCCCATTCTGATCGCCGGGCGCGACCTCATGCTCAAGCTTGCAGAAGAAACAAGGTTGGCTGTGTTCTCCAGTATGTTTTACGATGATCGCATCATCAACACGCATATCGTTGAGCCCAGCGAGACTTTTGCGTTTCATTTCGGTCGTGGCCAGCCAATGCCGCTCTTTTGGGGCGCGCAATCGAAAGTGCTTGTTTCCTATCAGAACGGCCGGAAGCTGCAGAAGCTATTTAAAGAAAAGATCGTCTGCGATCCGGACAATCCGTGCCATGGCTGGACCTGGCAAGAATTTTCGCGGGCTGCCAAGAAGATACGCAAGGATGGCTACTGCATCACCACGGGCCAACTGACCGAAGGCTTGACCGGAATAGCTGCGCCGATTCTGCCACGTGGTGAACGTGAAGCGGTCGCAAGCTTGTGCGTTCTAGGAGATGACAGCCGCTTTGCGCTGCTCAACCGTGAATCCGTGATTGAACGGGTGATCGAAACGGCACAGTCTATCGCAGCCAACCTGTGACGTCCGCTTTGTTAGGGGAGATCCGCCCACTCGCGTTTGAATCCAAGGTGGCATAGTAGGATAGGCGACCGGTGCAAAACCGGCACATGTCCATATTCCCTTGGTTGCCCACGGTGTCGTCCAGCATCCGCTTAGGCAGATCGCTAGCGGGTCCGGCAGGCCGAATATAGAAAGGCGTGCCTCAATGAGCTCCGAGGGATCGAAGGAGACGAAGAGCGATATGCACTCGCTTGCCGTGGAACGGCCGATGCATCGACTCAACCTGAATCTGCTCTATCCACTCCACGCGATCCTGCACGCCCCGACGCTGACCGAAGCCGGGCGTCGGGTTCGGCTCAGCCAGTCCGCGATGAGCCATGCCCTGCGGCGCCTGCGGGACCATTTTAGCGACGACCTCGTCACACATTCCGGCGGGGATCAGCATCTGACCCCGCTGGGCATGGCGTTGCGCACCGAAGTGCGGCGCGTCATGCAGGAGGTGGAGGGCACCTTCAATTACGCGCTCGATTTCGATCCCCTCACCGCCACACAGACGATCACTATCGCGACGCCGGAGGCCATCGAGCAGATGCTGCTGGGCCCTGTTCTGCGCGGACTGTCCGCCGACGCTCCCACCTTGTCGGTCCGAATGATTCCCCTCGACGTGGACGCCCCACAACGCGCACTCGATCAAGGCGCCGATCTGCTGTTGCTCTCCGAAGGTGCGGCAGTCGATCGGCTGGAGACGCTGCCGATCTTGAACGATCATGCCTCGTGCATGGTCTGGAGTGGCCATCCCGAGTTCGGCTCCAGTCGGGAGATAAGCGAGGCGCAGTATCGCGCCGCGCGGCATATCGCACCGCAGGGCGGGGTGAGGGCTCTTCTGGCTGGTGACGATCGAGGTGAGCATATGCTGAAAGCCCGGAAAATCTGGGTACGGACAAGCTCGCAGGCGACACTGCCGGCCATCCTGATCGGCAGTGACCTGGTGGCCACGGGCAGCGCATGGCTGTTCCAATATTATGCATCGATCATGCCACCGAACGTTATCCCTGCGCCTTTCCCGACGAAGGAAACGATATTCGTCGCACAGTGGGCAAACCATCGGCGGCGCGATCCCATGCTGGCCTGGTTCGTCAAACGTATCCAGGAGCAGGCTGGTCGCTTGCTTCCAAAGTGGGTCCCATAGCCATCGATATCCCTCATGCCCTGCATGAACAGTTAGAATTTGCGTGTCATGATGGTGACGCATAACCTCGGTCGGGACAGGAAAATTCGGCTGGCGCACAAGCGTTAAGACCTGAATGCCTGTCAGCAGGAGGACGGTCGCGGTTGTAGCGCTCTTTTGGAGCGCAACCGTATTTTCGCGCCGCAAGGCGCATCCGTTTAGTCACAGGGTTTCGTTCGATCGAACGTGCGGCCGTTGCTGCACGTGGGATGGCGCGTGGCCAGGAGGAGGGGATTTTTATGCTTGGTATGACTGTAAACGCACGTTGCCTGTTGGGCGCCGCCAGCCTTGGCACGATCGGTATCCTGACCGCAATTGCGCCATCGCCCGTGTTAGCACAGACTGCGCGCACCGCCGACATAACCGTACCCGCCATGCCCATGGCCAAGGCGCTTCAGGAAATCGGCGCGCAGTCCGGCGTTACTGTCACCTTCGATCCCGACGCGGTCAAAACGCTGATGTCCCACGCAGTTCGTCGGGCGGGGTCCGCGCAGGAAGCGCTTCAAGAAGCGATCAAGGGCACGAACCTCGCGATCGACCGATCCTCCGACGGCAAATTCGACATCGTCAGCGATATCGTCGTCACCGCGCGACGCGACGAGGCGGAGACCAGCGTGCTTGTCCGGCAGGCGTCGACATCCGACCGCAATGGTACGGGCCTGCGGGATCAGCCGCGCAACACACAGGTCATTTCCTCCAAGATGATCGAGGAACAGCAGGCGCTCGACATCGCGGATATCCTGCGCAATGCCGGTGGCGTCTCGGTACAGTCGAACAACCCCAACACCGGGGCCAGCTATACGGTGCGCGGCTTCAGCGCGGCCGGGCTGGTAAACGGCCTGGCGGGCGGGTCGCAATATGGCGTGCAATCCGGTGCCAATCAGCCGGTCGCAAACATCGAGCGGGTCGAGGTGCTGAAAGGCCCCGATGCGTTGCTGTCCGGCTTTGGCAACCTTGGTGGTAACATCAATGTCGTGACGAAAAAGCCCAGTGCCGAACAGCGGTTGGCCGTTTCGTTCGACACTGGTTCCTTCGGGCTGGTGCGTGGCGTGATCGATGCGAATAACGCGATCACCGCTGACAAAAAGCTGTCGGGCCGCGTCATCGCCAGTGCGCAGACGATGGATCACAATTACGGTGGCTACAAAGGGACCAAGGATTATCTCTTCGCGCCGTCGCTCCGGTTCAAGGATCGGCTGACCGACATCGTGATCGGCGCCAGCCTTTCGAAGGCGAACGCGGGCATTGGCGCTTACACA
The DNA here is from genome assembly GCF_027925545.1 of Sphingobium sp. BS19. Lineage (NCBI taxonomy): Bacteria > Pseudomonadati > Pseudomonadota > Alphaproteobacteria > Sphingomonadales > Sphingobiaceae > Sphingobium > Sphingobium sp. BS19. Next base: position 13,051 of record NZ_BSEF01000021.1, on the reverse strand, counting down.
CTGTTCGACAACAAGACCTTCCAGCTCATCGAGCGCGATCCATCGGTCCCGATCTACTCCCCCGATCAAGGGATCCGGGTCAACACCGACCGCTTCTATTTCGATGCGACACGTCAGATTATGCCCGGCATCGATCTTGTGGTGCGTGGCATGCACGATGAAAACGAACTGACACTCCAAGTCTACCAGGTCGGCTACAACCGGGCTGGCATTCTCACGCTAGGCGTCGGCGGATCGCAGCAGAAGGGCAAGTCCGACGCGCTCGACAGCTTCCTCCGCGTCAAGACGCACCTGGGCGATGCTGTGAAAATGAGCTTCAATGTCGGCTACAACTATAGCAAGGGCTCCACCGATCAACGCAGCGGAACGGGCTTCACCACCATCCTCAACCCGCCGTTGGGGGCGAACACCAGCCTTACCGTGCGCCCCTTCTCACCCCTGGGCGCGGTGCAAGTGCGTACCGAGGGCAAGCAGGAGGCTGTTTACGGGCAGGCACTAATCGAATTCTGGAAAATCAAGCTGCTCGGCGGCGTACGCAAGAACTGGTTCGAGACCAACACGCTTTTCTTCTTCCCCGGTGCCACGCCGCAACCGGTGCAAAAGAAGGACGGTATCGCGCCCAGTGGCGGCATCATTATCGATGTCACCAAAGATCTTTCGGTCTTCGCCAATTATGCGCGAGGCGAACAGGCGACCTTCACCCTCGATCTCAATAGAAATTTCCTGCCCAACATCATCACCACCAACAAGGAAGCAGGCGTCAAGCTCGACCTGTTCGGCAAGCGAGCGACGATCAACGCATCCTATTTCGACATCCAGCAAGACAACATCATAGTCTTCAACCCAATAGATGGGTTTACGTCGGGGCCGGGCCAGCGTGGCCGCGGCATCGATCTTAACATCGCAGGCCAGTTGCTGCCCGGATGGACGGTGACCGGCTCCTACACCCGGACCAAATATGCGCTGCTGACCACGACGCCCACGCAAACCACCGTCGCGCGTCAGCCGCGGGATACGTACAGCATCTATTCGCACTACCGCACCAAGATTGCCGATGGCGTGACCGGCGGCATGTCCGCAGGGCTTTATGGGCGATCCAGCTCCTACGCCGATGTCTTGGGGAAGTATGTGGTGCCGGCTGCGCGGCAGATCGACGTCAACGGCTTCGTGTCGATCGGCGGTTTCGACGTCAATCTGGGTATCCGCAACATATTCGACCGGCGCAACTACAACACCACCAGCGCCTTTAGCTACGTCCCGGTCGACGAGCCGCGCAACGTGCGGCTGACTATCACTAAACGTCTGTTCTGATAGATTGCCCAGAACATGATGCCATCACCCGCCAATGTTGAGGAGACCCGCCGCGAGGCGGGTCTCCAGCCGACCCAACCCGCCCGCGAACGCATCGCGCACGCTTGGCGGCTGAGCACACGCTATTTCGTGTCTGAGGATTGGAAATGGGCATGGTTTCTTCTGACACTGTATGCCGCCATTTCCTTTGGTGCGATCTATACCTTCATCTTATCGAACCGGTGGCAGCGTGAGTTCTTCGACTCGATCGAACAACGGCAATCCAGCCTGTTCGTGACGCTTATCTTCTCCTTCCTAATGATTGCCGCGCTTCAGGTTGCCGTCATGATTGCCAACAATCTGGTGAGCTGGACGCTGTCTATCCGGTGGCGAAACTGGTTGACCAACTGGTATATGGACCGGTGGTTTGCCCGCGACCGGTTTTACGAAATCGAACGCCTCCGCATGATCGACAATCCCGATCAGCGGATTGCAGAAGACATCAAGGCCTTCACGCTGGTCACACAGGGTAATTCACTGGTTGGGATAGCGATCGGCCTGATCGGCAGTTTGGTCAGCGCGGTCAGCTTTGGCTACATTCTTCTCCAGACATCAGGGCCGTTGGTAATACCGATCGCAGGCTATCAGATTTCGCTTCCGGGCGGCGATCTCATCTGGTTTTCGATCTTGTATGTTCTTTTGGGATCGGTACTCATCACCTGGATCGGCAAGCCCTATATCCGCCGCCGGATGCGTGAGCAGCACTATGAGGCTGACTTTCGAAGCAATCTTATTCATGTTCGCAGAAATGGTGAGCAGATCGCTTTTTCGCGTACGCAGGAGATGGAGCGCGACGGACTGAAGGTGTCCTTCGCCAGTATCCGGCAGAATTGGTATCGGCTGATGTGGGCAAATATCGGCTTGAGCGCGGGAAGCAGCGTCTACGATCGGGTCATGACCGTTATCCCCTTGTTCCTGACGGTGCCAAAGTTCTTTGCCGGTCAGATCAGTTTTGGTCAGGTCTTGGCGTCACGCGATGCGTTTACACAGTTCAGCTCGTCCCTATCCTATTTCGTCCAGGTCTATCCCGGCCTTGCGGCGCAGATCGCCAACATCAATCGTCTCAAGGCACTCGACGATTCGATCGATAATGAACGACCGCGCGGGATTGCCTTTCACCCTGGTGAAGCGGGCGAAGGCATCTCGATCCATGTCAAAAATCTGGAGCTGCGTCGCCCCAATGGGGAGCCGCTGCTCGCGCTTGGCGAGTGGGCGGTGCGCGACGGCGAGCGATGGGTGATCGAGGGCCCATCCGGGGCAGGCAAGACCACTTTGCTCCGCGCGATCGCCGGACTTTGGCCCGACGGAGCAGGATCGGTCGCGATGACGGGGCACGGCGTCGCCATGCTGGTGCCACAGCGCCTCTACCTGCCGCTTGGCTCCCTGAAAAATGCAGTCTGCTTCCCTGATCGTGCCGAAGATCATGACGATGAAGTGATCGCGGCGCTGCTCAAAAAGGTCCGGCTGAGCGCGCATGTCGACGACATTCATCAGGTCCGCATGTGGCAGGACGAGCTGTCGCCCGGTGAGCAGCAGCGCGTTGCGCTCGCGCGTATCCTGCTGCAGCGCCCGACGCTGCTCGTGCTGGACGAAGCGACCAGCGCGCTCGACGCCGACAATGCCGCACATTTCTATGAAGCCGTGCGCGGGGCAATGCCTGACACCACGATCGTGAGCGTCGTCCATAACGAAATGCTGGCCGCTTATCACACCCATCGCCTGCTTCTGCAGGATCGGCAGGCCACCACAGCAATGATCGAGACGAAAGCATGAGCGAACTGCTGACGCAGAATGAGGCGGACCTGCGCGATGCCGCCGCGCTGGCGGTGGACCTTGCCGTCCGGCGCGGCGCCAAGGCGCGCGCGTCGGTCCATCATGAAGGTGTCGGCAAGCTCGCGGTGCGCAATGGCGAAGTCGAGACAGCCGAGCGTAGCGGTAGTCAGGGACTGGGCATCACGATTTTCCACGAGGGCCGACAGGGATCCGCGTCGACCGCCGGGTTCGACCGCGCGGCGATCGAGCGGGTGGTCGAAGAGGCGATGCTGATCGCAGGCCATGTCCAGCCCGACGCGGACGCCGACCTGCCGCCGGCGGACTGGCTCGCATTTTCCGGCCCTGCGCCCGAGCTGTATGCCGATAGCCCACGGAATCCCGATGTACTGCTGGATGCGGCGCAGGCGATGGATCGGGTTGCGCGCGAGAGTGTGGCCTCGGACAGTCGGCTGCGGGCAGGCGAATCCGTCGCGGTTGCAATCGAAGGCCTTTGGGCGCTGGCAACCAGCGATGGCTTCTGCCGCAGCGTTCAGCGCTCCAACGATACACGCTGGGCGGTGATGCTGGCGCAGGACGAGAGCGGCAGCACATCGGCCTTCTGCCAGTCGAAGGAGCGTCGGGTCGATGCGCTGCTGTCCCCCGCCCTTCTTGTCCAAAGCGCCGCCAACCGGGCGCGTCAGGCGCTGGGTGGGCGCACCATCGGGAGCCGGCGATGTGCCGTGCTGTTCGATCCGCACACGGCATCGACATTGGTCGGCGAACTCGCCGGCGCACTGACTGGACATGCCCAGTATCGCAAAATGAGCTTCCTCCCCAATCCGATTGGCCGCAGCGTCGCGGCGCCGCATCTCGACCTCAGCGAAGACCCCTTCGAACCGTTAGGATTGGCCAGCGGCGGATTCGACAGCGAGGGCATTGCAGGATCGGCGCGCACGATCCTGCGCCAGGGTGTCGTCGAAGGCCTGTTTCTCTCGACCTTCTCCTCGCGCAAGCTGGGCATGGCATCGACCGGCAATGCCGATGGCTTCTACAATCTCCGCCTGACCAGCTCGGCGCCGAGCGGGGACTGGCAGGACATGCTGGAGCAGCTTGGCACCGGCCTCGTCGTGACCGAATTTCAGGGCGGCAAAACCGACCCGGCCAGTGGCAACTGGACGCAGGCGATCAAGGGCTTATGGGTCGAGGATGGCCGCGTCGTCCACGCCGTCACCGACGTGACGCTGGCCAGCAATATGCCCGCGATGCTGACCGGCATCCGCGCGGTGGGCCGCGATGTCGAGCGTCAGGGGGCGATCCGTACCGGGTCCATCCTGATCGACGATATGCAAGTGGGAGGCACGGCATAAACGGTGGCGACCTTGCGTTGGAGCGCGCGCGCGCGCGATTGCTCGACCCGGCCGGACTGGACGAGGCCGCGATCAGCCGGGCCTTGGGCCATCTGGCTGGCGGCGGCGCGGATCTGGCCGATCTGTTCTTCGAGACGACAAGCCTGCGCACCTGGCGGCTGGAAGGTGGCCGCGTCACCAATGGCGCCTTTTCCATGCGACAGGGCGTCGGCGCACGGGCTGCGCATGGCGGCCATGTGAGCTTTGCCCATTCTGCCGACATGCGCGAAGGCGCGCTGCAGGATACGGTCCGTGCGGTTCGCGCTCTGGCGCGGGATGGCGACCGGGCGGCGCATCCGCAAGGCATTGCGCTCAACCGTCATGCAGATCGCCACAACCTCTACCCCGTTATCGACGCAGTCGCGGTGGAAGATGCGACGGCCTGGATCGCCCTGCTGGAGCGGATCGATCAGATCGCGCACGCTCATGATCCGCGGATCGTGCGCATCGACGCGAACGTCCGCGCGCAGGACACCACTGTCCTGGTCGCCAATGCTGATGGACTGCTGGCCGGCGATGTTCGGCCTATGACCATATTGGCGGTCATGGTCGTCGCCGAAGCGGACGGGAGGCGTGCACGCGGTCAGGCAGGGTTGGGGCGACGGGCGGGACTGAGCGGTTTCGACGCAGCATCGGTCGAAACGATGGTCGCTGCCGCCGTGCGCATGGCGCTCCAGAATCTCGACGCGATCCCCGCACCCGTCGGCGAAATGCCGGTGGTGCTGGGGCCGGGCTATCCCGGCGTGCTGTTCCACGAAGCAGTCGGGCATGGGCTGGAAGGCGACCATCATCGCAAGCATCTCTCCGCCTTCGACGGCAAGGTGGGGGAGCGGATCGCCGCGCCCGGCGTCACGGTGATCGACGATGGCGGGATCGCAGGGCGGCTGGGCTCGCTGGGGATCGATGATGAAGGCGCAGCGCCGGATCGCACCATTCTGGTCGAAGACGGCGTGCTGACCGGCCTGATGCAGGATCGCCTCAACGCCGGGTTGATGAATGCGCGGTCGACCGGCAACGGTCGTCGCCAATCCTATGCCCATCTGCCGATGCCGCGCATGACCAACACCTTTCTGGCAAACGGTCAGGCCGACCCGGCCGACATCATCGCTTCGATCGATCGCGGCATCTACGCGACCGAATTCGACGGTGGGCAGGTCGATATCGTCACCGGGCGCTTCAACTTCACCACGATCGAAGCCTGGCTCGTCGAAAAGGGCAAGCTCATAGCACCCGTGCGTGGTGCGACACTGGTTGGTGTCGGCCATGAAGCGCTGCGCCATATCTCGATGGTCGGTAACGACCTGGCCTTCGACACCGGCATGGCAACCTGCGGTAAGCAGGGACAGACGCTTAGCGTCAGCGTCGGCCAGCCAACCCTGCGTATCGACCGGATGATGGTCGGCGGACAGGCCCGTTGATTTTCCCGAACTCTCCTTCCCCCCCAAAGGATAACGATTATGCGTAATGCAACCGAACAGGATTTCGACGACATCGTCATGAAGAACGACAAGCCGGTGCTGGTCGACTTCTGGGCGCCATGGTGCGGGCCATGCAAGGCGTTGGCACCGACGCTGGATGAACTGGCGGAGGAATATGCCGAAGAGATGGAGGTCGTAAAGGTCGACATCGAAGCCAATCCGGCGCTCGCGACGCGGTTCGGCGTGCGCGGCATTCCGCTGCTGATGATGGTCAAGGACGGTGCAGAACAGGCGCGTACCTTTGGCACGATCTCGCGCAGTCGGCTCGACGCCTTCGTCGAAGCCAATGTCGGAGCCGCATGATGACCGACATCGCTTTTCTGGGTGATCCTGCGATCAAGGCGCAGGCGCTGGCACGCTTGCGCAGCCACGTCGCTGCCGGGACATTCGTCATCTTTCCTGCATGGGAGGACGGCAAAGCCAATGTCATCGGTGCGCTCGTCGAAGCCGACGACAAGCAGGCTTTTGCCGATCAATATGGTTACCCCATCGCATTCACGACGGCATTGGAAATGATCGTCAACGCCTTCAGGGCCGTGCCGGCTGCCCAGGATTTTGTTGGCGCCTTGCTGGAGCGCACGCCGGTCGGGGCGGACCTTTCCCGGGTCGTGCCGCAGGTGCTTGCCTATCTTCTCGAGCGGCCGGATGTCGCCACGCTCACGGCGCGGCACGTTGAACTGGAGATCTGCCGATGCTCCGTCCTCGCCTTGCACCAGCGCGCGATCGCCGGTGAGACGCCCGACCGCAAGGAATGGAAATCAGCGCGTCTGGCCGCTGTCGCAACCAGCGACACCATCACCGATGATGCAATGGCGCGATTGGCGGGCCTGATCGTGGAAGCGGCAGCATGGCCCGCGACGATGCGCACTGTTCTGCACGATACGCTGGGCGCTTGCGGTCGTCTGGAGATTCAGCAGATGATGGATGTCATGGGCTGGACGGACGCAGATGAAAGCCGCGTCTTCAAGATCCGGGAGCAGGCCGAGGTCGATGGGCGCATGGCCGAGCTGGAAGGTCTGGACCGGGTGCTGGCCTTACTCGATGCCGACGATCCTGAACTGGCACGTGGATTTCGGGAACGGCTTGAACAGTTCGGGAAACTCGGCGACTTTTACCGGACTGTCGGGTGGAAGGTCATCGATCTTTCCGAGCAGGCGCCGCTGGCCGCCTCAACCCGCGAGAATGTGGCCTGACGCGCTGTGCGGATGCAGCGCCCAATATGGACTGGATGACGATGAACCCGTTGCTGAAGACATTGGAATTGCCGCGCTTCGCCGAAATTCGGCCCGATCAGATCGAGTCTGCGCTCGATCAGGTGATTGCCGATCATCAGGCAGTCGTGCGGACACTGGTGGAGACCAGGCCCCTTAGCTTCGCCGAGGCATGGATGCCGTTGGAGCGAGCGGATACCGCAATCTCAGGCGTCTGGTCGGCGGTGTCACATCTCCACGGCGTGGCCGACACACCCGAACTGCGCGCCGCCTTCGTGGCCGGGCAAGCACGACTGGTCGAGAATCATCTGCGGATGATGCAGAATGAGGCACTGTACGAAGTGCTGGTTGCGCTGACCACGACGCAGGACTTTGCCACGCTTCCAGATGCCGATCGGGTGGCCGTGGAGCATATGCTTCGGGACTTCAGGCTGTCAGGCGTGGCGCTGGCCGCCGAGGCGCGCGCGCGCTTTGCGGCGATCACGGTGGAGTTGTCCAGCCTGACCACCGCATTCGGCAATGCCGTTCTCGATGCGACCGATGCCTGGTTCGAACATGTCGAGGATGCCGCTCTGCTTGCCGGCATTTCCGAGTCCGACAAGGCGATGTTCGCTGAGGCCGCCAGCGCGCGTGGCTTGAACGGTTGGGTCGTGACGCTGCAAATGCCGAGCGTGAACGCAATTCTGACCTTCGCCGAGGATCGGGCACTGCGGGAGCGCGTGTACACGGCGTCCGGAACCCGAGCGTCCGATCAGGGGCCGCACGCAGGCCAGTTTGACAATAGCGGGCGGATCGCCTCCATCCTGGCCTTGCGTCGCGAGGCCGCCGAATCGCTTGGCTTCAGCGATCCGGTGGCGTGGTCGCTGGCCACCAAGATGGCGCCGGGTGGGCAGGACGTGCTGACGTTCCTGCGTGATTTGGGTGGCCGTGCGAAGCCGGCGGCCGAGCAGGAATTCGCCTCTCTGGAGGCCTATGCCGCCGAACATCTCGGCATCGACGATCTGCAGCCGTGGGATATGACCTTCGTTTCCGAGCGGCTGCGCAAGGCGCGCTATGCCGTCGATGAGCAGGAAATACGCAAATATTTCCCGGTCGAGCGCGTCATTACAGGGTGGCAGCAATTGCTCGACCGCCTGTTCGGTATTCATTTGGTGGCGCGTACAGACGTGGCCGTCTATCATCCTGATGCTTGCTATTATGATGTGACGGACGAGACCGGCGAGATTTTCGCAGGTGTCTATGTCGATCTCCACTCCCGCCCCGGCAAGCGGAGCGGCGCATGGATGGCCCAGGCACGCCCACGTCTGAACGACGGCAATGTACGGCGCGTGCCCGTCGCCTATCTGGTCTGCAACTTCGCGCCCAAGACCGATGGCAATCCTTCGCTGTTGAGTCACAGGGAAGTGGTGACATTCCTGCACGAGACAGGCCATTGCCTGCATCACCTGTTCACGCGGGTCGATCGCCCCGGCATCGCGGGCACCAATGGCTTCGAGTGGGATGCCATCGAACTGCCCAGCCAGTTGATGGAGGACTTTGCCTGGGATCGGGATGTGCTGCGCGGCATGTCCGGCCATTACGAGACCGGCGCGCCACTGCCGGACGCCCTTTTCGACAAGTTGTTGGCTGCCCGTGAGTTTCTGTCAGGCATGTTCATCGTGCGACAGGTGGAACTCGCGCTGTTCGATCTGCTGCTGCACCTCGGGGCGATGGGCCACGATCCAATGGAGGTGATCGAGGCGGTGCGCGACGAGGTGGCCGTGGTGCATCCGCCCGCATGGCATCGCTTCCCGCACGCTTTCACCCATATTTTCGCGGGCGGCTATGCCTCGGGCTATTATAGCTATCTTTGGGCGGAGGTGCTGGCCGCAGACGGCTTCCAGCGCTTCGTAGAGGCGGGGCTGGTCGACCGGCCGACGGCGGCGAAGTTCCGGGACGAAGTATTGTCGCGCGGCGCCAGCCGCCCGGCGGCAGAGAGCTTCCGGGCGTTTCGCGGGCGTGACGCGGACCCGCAGGCGATGCTGATCCGGCACGGACTGACGGACGATGCAATCGGCACCCCGTTATGATAGACACTCCGCGCGAAGCCATCGTGTACCGAAGATTGGAGGCGGCGGATGCCCTGATCTATCGCCATCTTCGGCTGGATGCGCTGCGCCTGTCGCCATCGTCGTTCGGAGGTCTCTTTGAGGAGGAGCAGGCGAAGGACGTCAGCGAATTTGTCGATGCGATCGGACGGAATGCGATCTCCGGGGCTTGGAACGGCACCGGGGACTTGGTCGGAACGGTGGGACTGTTCGCGCGGGCTGGCGTGAAACTTCTTCACAAGGGCGTGTTGTTTGGCCTGTTCGTCGCGCCCGACTGGCGGACGAAAGGCATCGGTCGCGCCTTGGTCCAACACGTTATCCGTGAAGCCCGACCCTCGATGGAGGCATTGCAGCTGGCCGTCGCGACCCCGTCCACCTCCGCCGTCCGGCTCTACCGGGAATGTGGTTTCCGCGAGTACGGACTTGAACGTCGAGCCTTGAAGATCGGCGGCGAGTATGTGGATGAATATCTGATGGAGTTGACCTTCGATGACTGCTGATCGCAGCTATGCGGTGGCGCGCTCTTGGCGCGCGGAAGCCATTCGCCGGATCGAGGCGGACTATAACCGCTCGGCGGATACCCATCTCATCCGGCTTGATCTGCCACGTTATCCGCAGATCAAGCTGTATCTGAAGGACGAGAGCAGCCATCCGACCGGCAGCCTGAAGCATCGGCTGGCGCGTTCGCTCTTCCTATATGCGCTGTGCAACGCGTGGATCGGACCCGATACCTGCGTAATCGAGGCATCCTCGGGATCGACTGCCGTCAGCGAAGCCTATTTCGCCCGGATGTTGGGCCTACGTTTCATCGCGGTCGTGCCGACAACCACCGCCGCGCCGAAGCTCGATGCGATCCGTTTCCACGGCGGCGAAATTCATGCCGTGGATGATCCGCGAACGGTGTACGATGTCGCGCATCGTCTCGCCCGCGAGACGGGCGGGCATTATCTCGACCAGTTCACCTATGCCGAGCGCGCGACCGACTGGCGCGGCAACAATAATATTGCGGAGAGCATCTTCGCGCAGATGTCGGCGGAGGAAGACCCCGTGCCGACCTGGGTGGTCTGTGGTGCGGGCACTGGCGGAACGTCCGCGACCATCGGCCGCTATATCGCCTATCAGCGCCATGCCACCCGGCTGTGCGTGGCCGATCCGGTCCACTCGATATTCCACCGCCATTTCGCCGATCGCACCGCCGTCGCGCTGCCGGAAGGATGCGCCAGCCGTATCGAGGGTATCGGACGGCCACGTGTCGAACCCAGCTTCATCCCGGCGGTGATCGATCGCATGATCGCAGTCGAGGACGCGCACAGTATCGGTGCGATGCGCGCATTGTCCCGGCGCCTTGGCAGGAAAGTAGGGGGATCGACCGGCACGAACCTCGTCGCCTGTACGCAATTGATCGAAGAAATGTCTACCCAGGGCGAGCATGGTTCGATCGTCACGATATTATGCGATGGCGGTGACCGGTACGGGTGCACCTATTATGACGATGACTGGCTCTCAGCACGCGGCGTCGACTGGCAGGAGCACGAAAGCGCAATGAATCGTTTCGTCTCTGGTTGAGGGAAATGAGTCCTTTTTCGTGGGAAACGGATAGCCTGAGAACGTGTAAGGGTCAGGTCCAAGGAACGTCCCTTCGGAAGTCTTGAACGCCCCGATCACCGCTGCGGCAAAAGCCCTCCAACGCGATGGTGATGTCAGTCGCTATTCCGACTCACGAGACTGCAACACTGCGCGCCGGGAAGGCGGATGTACTTGCAACCGTTGGGGTGAAGCGGGGCAGAAAGCAATCTGGTAGGAGGGCGGCTTCGATAAGCGCGCCATCGCCTCCTCCCTAAGTCAACCTTGCCCCCACCAATCCCATAGAATGACTTGCGCGGATTGTAGCAAAAAAGCAGTCACCTGCCGACACACCGCAAAGCATTTTTTGGCTTTGGCCGCGTGACCGCCGGCTGATCTGGGGGTGAGCGTGATATACCGTGAATAGGAAGCGCTACCACCTGCAGACCTAAAAGACACTCAGCCCTTGGCCAGAAGGTCTACTATGTGCTGAATATCTCCCGACACGACAACATAATTGCCCTTTTCAAAATTCACGGCGCTCGCATCATTTCCGCCTTTGAAGCGGCGAACAAAATTCACACGATCTGCATTTACAGCAATAGGTTCGCCATCGGGGGTTTCCAGAAGCACATAGCCGTTCATAAATTTCCTAAAACATCAAAACGATAGCCTACCGCAGCCCTGGGGGAATGGCCAGCACGCAGGTCCAGCTGTCAGTGATGGGAGTTCGCACGAGATTATAGCCGAGCCCGCATTCGCTATCCACAAGTGTGACTTGCGATTGAGCGCGAAGCCATTTTTGGCTCTGTTCCCACTTTGGTTGTGCTTTGGATGCCACCTGGCGCAAATCCGGAGGAGGGCGCGCGATCCTGAGTATTTGAGCGTCTCCGAACGATGAAATTGGAGGCAGCGGGCGCCTAATTTGCTTCAGTGGCTTCCACTTCCCCCCCCTTTTCTTGTAGGGGCTGAGCCGAACATGCATTTTTAGCCTCCTTCTTTCTCGTTATGCGAACATGAGTAACCGCTCCACCATGCCTTCCCTTATCGCTCCTTCATCCAACCTCACGGTCGAAACAGTCACTAGCGTACGTCATTGGAATGACCACCTTTTCAGCTTCTCGATCACTCGCCCGCCTAGCTTCCGGTTCCGGTCGGGCGAGTTCGTCATGCTGGGGTTGCCGGCGGAGGGCAAGCCTTTGCTTCGGGCGTATTCGATCGCGAGTCCCGCTTATGCGGAAGAACTGGAATTCCTGTCGATCAAGGTACCGGACGGGCCTTTGACGTCACGGCTTGCCGAAATTCGGGAGGGGGACGAGCTCTTTCTCGGTCGCAAGCCGACAGGTACGCTGGTGGCCGACGCATTGTTGCCGGGTAGCCGGCTGTTCCTGCTGTCCACTGGTACTGGCCTTGCGCCGTTTCTCAGCATCATTCGCGATCCGGATATCTACGAGCGGTTCGGGCAGATCGTGGTGGTGCATTGCGTTCGGCAGGTCAGGGATCTGGCATTTCGGGAGGAACTAGAGTCGCTTCTGGCCAACGACGTGTTGGTGCAGGATCAGGCGCTGGTGCAGCTAAGCTATTTGCCGACCGTGACGCGGGAGCCTTTCCGTACGACCGGGCGGATAGACGCGCATATCGAAAGCGGCCTGTTGTTCGAAGGGGTAGGGGGCCAGCATCGGTTCGATCCTGAGACAGACCGGATCATGATGTGCGGCAGCATGGCAATGATCCGCGACCTTGCAGCGCGCTTCGACCGGGATGGTTTTGCCGAAGGGTCGAATGCAAAGCCGGGTCACTATGTGATCGAACGGGCATTCGTGGACTAATATCAGATCGTGTCACCGACTGTTTTCCAGCAAATATTGGCTGAACGAAAAAAGTTGGATTTTAGTCGTTGACACGAATCGATCACGGGCATAGACGGCGCCCTCCGGACAACGCGGCGCTCTTCTACGGCACCTGGAAACAGGGTTAGCCACTTAGAAGAAGTCACGGAAATCCGGGCAGAATTTGGTTCTTTGACATTGTTAGTTTGATGAAGGGACATGTGGGCGACGGCTCTGGTTTCGTGCGGTTTTATGGCGTGCGAGATCAGTTAAAATTAGGCCGTTCCTATATGTCTCAATTTACATATCCACAGTGAATGTAATTTGTGCAGGAATGGCTCCATGAAATGGCAGCCTTTGACGTGGCTTATTCCG
>NZ_BSEF01000020.1:0-67345 GCF_027925545.1 Sphingobium sp. BS19 | reverse complement strand
GCCCTGCTTGATGACGAACGCCTTCTGCGCGTCCGTGAACTTCGATGCCTTCACACCAAACCTCCTTGCCCAGCCAAGGAAACCTACGGCGGAAAACTCTATCCGCAAATGGTCCAATTCTCAGGTGGCAGAGCATTCGGACGGACGGACGGTCAAGTGAACCTAGTATTCACAAGAGCAGATTATTGGCGTGCTGAAGGAGGCTGAGGCGGGGGCGAAGACCGCGACCAGGTTTGACGACACGGGGTGTCGGAAGCGATGACCTGCAACTGGAAGTCGAACTATGGCGTGCTGGAGGTGCCAGAGCCCGACTGCTGAGGAGCTTGAGCGCGAGAACGCAAAGTGCAAGTGGCTGTTGGCCGACACGATGCTGGTCAACGCGGCCCCTAAGAACCTGCTAACAAAAAACTTCTTACGCCCGCCGCTATGGAGGAAGCTTTGGCTCACCTCCAGGCCTGCCACGAGATGAGCGAGTGCCGTATCATAGGTGCCGATCGCAGGAGCATGCGTTACCGTTCCGCGCGGGGCGATGATGCCGAACTTCGCGAAAAGCTGGCGAGTTAGCCAACCGGCGCGGCCGGTTCGACTATCGTCATCTGCATATCCTGCAGCGTCGGGACGGTGTGATGATCAACCGCAAGAAGACCACGCGCATTTATCGTGAGCATGGCTCGTCAGGCAGGCGGTAGCGCAGCCGCAGGTGGGCCGTGGGGACCAGAGCGCTGGCGCCAATTATTGCCTTGCCGAACCAGCGTTGGCGCCTCCACTTCGTGCATAACCAGATGGCTTCAGGTAGGCGGTTCCTGGTGCTCAACGTGGTCGATGGCGTAAGACGGGCGTGCCTGGCAGCGGTTGCTGGACATCTCGATCTCAGGCCGCCGTGTCGTGCGCGCATTGGCAGAGCCGATCAATCAGCGGGGCAAGCCGGGGATGATCGTCAACTTATGATGCGCGCACGGTCTGTCACCGTTGTCGACCAAATCGACGCGGATTGTCCTTCGCCAGACTTGTAAACCAAAAATGGAGGGGGGTAGGGCGACCAGCGACGATCAGGTGTACAAAGTCTGGTCGCCGCCGATCTTACGACAGGGTGTAGATTCGCTAAATCCTACCGCCAGACACAGATACGTTCGAGACTATTAAAGGTTGCCGAAGAGTTGCTCAGAGAGGTCCTGATTAGCTGGCAAGATCGGACAGGGCGAATACCACTGTTGAATGAGGCGGCATGACGACGTAAGCGACACGAGCATGTGCCTCCCGTCTCATAGCTGCACATAGGCGAGCGCAGCGGGAAGCCGGATGGCCGAGGCATCAAATTAAGGTATATGTTCGATTGTGCGGCAGATATGGCTTCTGGACCGTTCGACCACGGGGCTTTCGCCTTCGGGAGCTTTGTCCATATAGCGGCGTCTAATTTCCTAGAGACACCAAATGAGATTTCATTTCTTAAGCCAGGCGATCCAAGAGGTGTTGATCACCGCGCCTTGGTTCAACTTCTGATAAATTTTCGAGTGTCTCGACGAATTTTCCGCCATACTTCATCGCCTAAATATACGGTACCCGCCACAGTTAACACCGCCAGAAATAGCGGCATTTTGAGCGCAAGCATGCCGTGTTCTAGCAATCTGTGGGAATGGCTATCGTTCGATTTCACAGGGCGCTCCATTGGTGGATGGATACGTGCAAGGCTTCTCACTGGACGATCCTCTACGTACATTCGTACACTATCCTAGTTTTTCAAATCTGCATAGCGCATAGGACCCGTCGGTCTTGATGCTGGGGTAGTTCGGACCTTAAAATGTCGTCATATGGGTGTGCCCAGTGGAAAAATGATTTCCGTCAAAAGCTGCACATGCCAGAATACTTGAAGTTAGATTATTCAGATATGATGAAGGAAGCATTCCTCATCTTGAGGATCTTGCGTGGTACGGATATGGAGTGGGTGCGCCGATTATGCCTATTGCAAACTTCGAGGTCTTTATCGACATAGGAGCGTGATATGGCTCTAAACGGATATCGCACGTCATGCTCTTGGGAGAAAGTAGCAGCGCAACAGGGTGGTCTAATGCGCAAGCAAACTGGGTACAACGAAATAGCAGGCTGGCATTTTCTAGGGCCATTATTTTAATCACAGCATTGGGCTTCCATGACAGACATCTCCCATTTTTCTGACCTTTTTCAGAGCCTGTCATCCCAGATCGAGCAAATAAGTCGCGCAGTCGACGAGCTCTCTTTCAGATCCGGTGCCGAGCTCGATGATAAAAGCTGCCGCGGTAAACCTCGTTCCGGGAATAGGAAGACGTCCCCGTCAGAAGTGTCGACGCGGCTGAGCCTATTGAACGTGCGCCAATTAATCCAGGCACGGCAACTTCGAGATAAATATTTTCCGAGTGATCTTTTTGCTGATCCCGCTTGGGAGATAATAATGTGTTTGATGGAAGCCAGACTGGCGCGGTCTAAGGTCACAATTACGAAGCTTTGCAAGTTAACCAGCGTTCCCTATACTACATCGTTGCGCTGGGTCGGGCATCTCACGGAGATTGGGATAATCGAAAAAAGCGATGATGCCACGGACGGTCGTCGCGTCTTCCTAAGGCTCTCTGACAAGGGCGTGGCAAGCTTTCAAAATTGGTATATACACTCGTCCGGCTCTCAATAGCTGTATCTCACCGGGACAGCAGTTCCGTGGCGAAGGCCCGGATATGCGCGCCGATGTCTTCGCGTTCCAGCGCGAGCGCGAAGTTGGCTTCGATGAAACCGGCCTTCGACCCGCAATCGTAGCGGTCGCCCTTGAACGTCATGCCGTGGAACGGCTGCGTGTCGATCAGCCTTGCCATCGAATCGGTGAGCTGGATTTCGCCGCCCGCGCCCTTGCCCTGCGTTTCGAGCAGCTTCATGACTTCAGGCTGCAATATGTAGCGGCCCGCGATGATGAGGTTGGACGGCGCGGTGCCGGCGGCGGGCTTTTCCACCAGACCCTTGACCACGGTCAGGTCGCCATTGGTGCCCGACGGATCGAGCACGCCATAGCTGGGCGTCTGTTCCATCGGCACTTCGAGCGCGCAGATGAGGTTGCCGCCGACCTGATCATAGGCGTCCACCATCTGCTTGAGGCAGCCGGGTTTGCCGTGCATGAATTCGTCGGGCAGGATGATGGCGAAAGGTTCGTCGCCCACGATGTCGCGCGCGCACCAGATAGCGTGGCCAAGGCCCAAAGGCTCCTGTTGACGGATGAAGGCCGCGTTACCGGGGGCTAGGCGCGTGCCTTCAAGTGCGGACATATCCTTGCCGCGCTCGCGCTGCGTCGATTCGAGTTCGAACGCCATGTCGAAATGGTCCTCGATCGCATTCTTGCCGCGACCGGTGACAAAGATCATCTGCTCGATGCCTGCTTCGATGGCTTCGTCGACGGCATATTGGATGAGGGGGCGGTCGACAACCGCCAGCAATTCCTTGGGCACTGCCTTGGTAGCGGGCAGGAAGCGGGTGCCGAGACCGGCGACCGGGAAAACAGCTTTTCTCACACGCATATTCGTCTAGCCTTTCACACAACCTGGTAAGCGGAATGTTAAATTGATGCTTTTCGGTGATAATCCTTAGCCGAAAAAGGGCACTGGTCACATCTGCCTCACTCACCATCACATGCAAACCATCTTACGGTTTACGATTTACGATTATGTGGCAAGCATGAACATGGAATGTCACCGCCCTACGCTTCAGAAATACGCGAGTTGGGTGACCTTTCTCCGCATGTCCGTGTAGATGCCAGCTCAACAGTCTAGCGACCAGAGATCACTATTCCCATTACAGGAAGCATCTGACTAATCAAATGGCGCGGAAGCTGCGTCGATCGTCCTTCGTCGTTCGCGTGAAAGCGGATGGTGACATGGCTGCCGCGGCGTTCAACGATATAAGCGAAAAACATTATTTCTTCATTCTCGCCTAAACCTAACGTGATCAAGGCATCGCAATTCGCTCCTGCAGGCCGGACGGTATCAACGATAGCGATTTCCCCGGGGCAAAGGCGAGGATACATGCCATCTCCAGCAACGAAGACTCCAAAAAAACGTTCTTGGTTGTGCTCGTCTTGTAACCAGCCGGTTTGACTGATTGGCTCGGTATTAAGTCCCCTCCAGCCTTCAATCTGGGCAATCGCTTCGGAAACCTGCGGATAGTCGGTAACTTGAGATGCGGCCGATACGTCGACTTCTTCTTTAAACGCGTAAACGGGAATCTCTCGCAAGATTGGTCGGGCCTGTGGTTCCGTTGCGGACGACTTGGGGGGCGCTGCCGCCGTGTGTTTCTCATCGAACATCGGGAACGCTCTTTTGATTTTGCTAAGACTGCGGCTTGTTAGGGTGTAGCTGACGGACGGTACTGGATACATCCGGGTCAGCGTCGATGGAGATAGCCCGCTGGTGCGGGCGATCTGCGTTGCCGAAAGGCCCGTCTCATTTGCGATTTTGCGAATAAACTGTACAGCTTCACGTTGAACAGGATCAGTTATTTCCCGCTCATCCAATGGCCCTAAAGTACCATGTTCACGGCTCATAAACGCCCCTCGCGATGTAAATATTCCTTGCGGCATAGCAATGCCTAAAGAGAAATCACACAACTTTATCCAGAACAGTGCACCAAATATCCGTAAGCCTAAAAGGCTGGGTGAAGGTCAATCTGGAAATTCTTGTTCCCTCAAAACGGGCTTGGCCCCATGTTGGAGCTTTTCGATGGATTTACCCTCTCGTGATTTATGCCCCAGGCCCAATTGCGATGCTAATTTGCTTCGCTTTTGTGCATAGTTGGGCGCTATCATTGGATAATCTTCGGGCAGACCCCATTTGGCGCGATATTCGTCGGGGGTCATTTGATAATGTGCCATTAAGTGGCGCTTGAGCATTTTGAATTTCTTGCCATCTTCAAGGCATATCAAATAATCATCAGTGACGGAGGCACGAACCGAGACCGCTGGTTGCATGCGGCCTGCCGTACTTTGCGGTGCCTGTCCAAGAGAAGAAAATGTCGCGTAAACATCAGTTATCAGCGCGCAAATGCCGTTGCTGGACACAGTGTTTTTGCTTATTTGCGCCTTAACGATATCGGCAGTGAGAGCAAGAATTATTGGATCGACGGACATGTTGTATCCCATTAGGCTTTTGCGATATTCGTTCAACTTAGCAGGTATTTCTGATAAATTTTGCCCTCAGAAATGAAATATCCAAATTTTTGCTTTATAGCCTTTTTTTTGATGCTCCGTCGCGGAGGTCAAGGCTCAAGGATCATAGCCAGAAGACATGAGTTGCGGCTGGAGTGAACACCAATACGTAGGCGGTAAGGCAGCGGCATATGCCGTCGCCACCCTGCCAAAATCCTGGAGGCGCCTGAACATCATCTTGGTGCGGTCGAGCTGCTTATATCGAGGCCTGTCCTATTGAACGCGCACGGAACGGGATTTTCTCCTCACAATGCGGCTTTGTACGCCTCTTTACTCATTCTTGTCCCTAACCAATTGGCATCATAACCCCGATCATCAAGCATCCACCGCGCCTTTGGCGGATCTTCGGGTATCGCCGCTACGTCGGTGTAGTCGCTGATTTGGCCGACCGTGATGAAGAAGCTAAAGGAGCGGCTGTTGGCATCGGTGAGAGGATAAAGCTTGGTGTTCGTACCGGCCTTGGTTTGGCCGATTAGCACCCCAGATTGCCTTATTTGACACCAAGGCCCGAAGCAATACGGTTGGCCTTAAGGCAGATGGCGTCGATCATGACAGTCTGAGTTTCAGTGTGCTGGGGGGACATGCTTCGCTGGGGCAAGACATGTACGTGATCGCCAAACCATTTGTGCTGGATGACTTGATGAAAAAGGTGCGTGACCTGATCGACGAGGGCGCCGTGCCCGAAGGGAGCGGCTTGGGGTAGCGCGCATCGCCACAATTGCCTGCGTGCCTGATCTTAGCCTTCGCTGGCGCTCAGCCTTATCAAGGTCTGCGTAATATGGCCGCGCCACTGGGGATCGCGGGTGACCTCCAGCATTGCGCTCAGGCTCGTGCGTGCTTCCTCAATACGGCCCATAATCAGTTGCAGTCGCGCCAGGTGCCACCAGCCATGTCCATGATCGGGAGCGACGATGGTCATCCGCTGGTAGACTGTGCAGGCGCGGTCGATATCCTTCTCCTGCTCGGCGCGGATGGCCTGGTTGCGCAGGAGGCGCACGAGGGTCATTCTATTGGACATGGGCTCCGCCTTGTTCTGCGCGGCCCATTCGCCCGGTCCCGTCGCCCGTTCAAACAGGGCCGTGAGCCGTGCGGGTGACACCGGCGCACCGCCATGAAAAGGGTCTATAAACGCCCGAGACGCCGTAGGGCCGATGGCCACCAGGACATGGCTTGGCGTATTGAGAGCATCGGCTTTCCAGCCAAGCCGTCGCGCAGCCGCGACGTAGAGGATCGCCAGACTGACCGGAAGACCGCGCTTGCGATCGAGCACACGGATCATGTCCGCATTGAGCGGCGCATCATAGCTCTCGCTGTCGCCTGCAAAGCCAAGCTTGCCCCCTATAACCGCAGCCAGAACAGCGCCTTGCCCTGCGCCGGTGGCGGGAACCGCGTCACCTTGGGCCCGGCGCGCAATATCCAGGGCGTGGGTGATGGTTCGAAGCTGATCCAAATAAGGGGCAAGATCCACGCCTTCATGGTCCAGTGCACTGAGCGCAAGAGCAGCGCTGTCGAGCTCGATATCCCCGTCTTCGAGAAGCCCAAGATAGAGGATGGAGGCATTGGTGGTCACAGTCCGCACACTCAGGCTCCGGCCATGCTGCAAGCGCGACGAGACCGATATGAATGCCCTTTGTTATCGTCGTAGCGGGTGCAGCGTGGGACGCTGCGCGTGATACAGGACGACATTGCCCTTAGGGAGGATTGGCGCGATTGAGACACATGGCGCAAAACGTTGTCCCCAAGGCCCAGGGCGACGTTCGTGCAAACCATCCCGACTATGCGGTAGCGCAGCGGCTCGCTGGCAGGCTTGATCGAAACGGTGAAGCGCGACGCGTCACAGCTGGACCTGTCTCCATCCTCACAGGCTGCGATGCGGCGGTCCAGAGCGTTGCTGAACCGGTTACATGTGTCCGAGTTGGTGACCAGCGCGCCAGCCATTGGCCGCAATAGGCTATACCAATGGGAAATGCGGCGCGAAATCGGTTTGCTGGTCTTGCAGTAACTTGCCAAATCTGTCTCCGCTCCAGGACCGATATGGTGTGATCGGGCCCGAGATTCCAGATCAAAGGTCTGCCCGCAGCGCCGCTGCATGTTCTGCGCTTTGGCTAATTTTTTGCGTGGACAAAGGGTTGGGGTTGGGCCGCAAGTAGCGCCGCCGACTTGTGACGAGAAAATCGATCCTTGCGATCGGTCCAAGGCACCTTGTCCTCATAGCAGGGGCGTCGGCGCAACGCTGAAGATTGCCGCTGTCTTTCGGGCACTTGCGACCTCCCCAATCCCTGTTCTCTTCTGCGCGTTCAGAAAATCTGATTGGGTTGACCTGAGACCATCAGGTGCCGTTAGGACGTGCGATGGGGTGTCAGGATCAGCGTCCGGCCCTCGACGCGCCAGCTTGAGAGCTGCGAGAGAAAATTCATGCCTATGATGTCCATGGACCCGAGCGCGGGTGAAATCACGACCTTGAGGTTGCGCGCATCGATGGGACCGACAGTCAGCCGATCGACCGATCCGGTCTGTGCGCGCACTGTGCCGTTTGCCGTCCGCAGCAGGACGGGCAAAAGGCCGACACCTGCCTCTACGCCGGCCAGACGCGCTGTTTCTGGTGACAGCGCCGTGATCGTCGCACCGCTGTCGATCAACATCGGCCGCTCAACCCCGTTAATATGTACACGCGCCCAGAAATGTCCGTCGGACCGCATCGCGATGCGGACCGCGTTGCCGACGATCTGCTGGTCGTCGAGGCCCAGTTGCTGGGTAAGGCGGACCAGCGTAGGATCGTAAGGCGCCTGTCGTACCAGCAGGAGCAGGCCCAGGGCGAGCATAGCTACCGAAAAGAGCGCGCGCAGCAGCCGACCGACGAAAGGTATGCGAAATAACAGGAGGAGCACGAGCGCAGCCCCCAGCGCATAGCCACCAATCTGCAGCCATTCTGGAGTGATGCTGATATCGCTTGGGACTCTGAACCGCGGCGACAGGCTCATTGGCGCGGCGAGGTCCGCCGTGGACGGGAGGGCGTGATCTGCCAAATGGTGTTCGACAGATCGTCGGCAACCAGCAGCGCGCCATGCACCGGGTCAAAGGCAACACCGACCGGGCGCCCGCGCGCATGCCCGTCCTTCAGAAAGCCCGTCAGGAAATCGACTGGCTTTCCCGAGGGCCGCCCATTGACGAAGGGGATCCACACAACCTTGTATCCTGAAAGATCCTGACGGTTCCAGCTGCCATGTTCGCCCACAAAGGCGCCCTGCGCAAAAGCGGGGCCGAGCCCGCCGCCGGTCGTAAAGCTAAGGCCCAGCGCCGCAACATGCGAGCCTAATGCATAATCGGGCGGGATGGCTTTGCGGACCATGGCCGGATCCTGCGGATGGACACGCGGATCGGCATTACCTCCCCAATAGCTATAGGGCCAACCATAGAACGCGCCCTGCCGCACAGAGGTCAGATAGTCGGGCACCAGTTGCGGACCCAGCTCGTCACGTTCGTTGGCGACCGTCCAGAGCTGTTGCGTCTGCGGATTGATGGCCAGCGCCGTGGGATTGCGGATGCCCGTCGCATAGGTGCGCTGTGTCCCGGTTATGCGGTCGATTTCCCAGATCCGGGCACGGTCTTCTTCAACAGCGAGGCCGCGCTCGCCGATATTGCTGTTCGAGCCAATACCAACGTAGAGCGTGTTCCCATCGGGGCTTAGCGTCATCGCCTTGGTCCAGTGATGGTTAATGCGGGAAGGTAACTTGATTACCTCTTCGCCTGGCACAGTGATCCGTGTCGTGCCGTCCCGATAGGCAAAACGGATCACAGCATCCTGATTGGCAACGTACAGGCTGCCCTTTGTGAAGGCGAGACCATAAGGTGCGTTCAATCCGGTGATGAACGTCGATTGGACTTCCGCCTTGCCGTCGCCATCGGCGTCGCGCAGCAAGGTGATGCGATTGCCTCCCTTGACCGACGTTTTGCCCAGGCTTTTGATATAGCCGGCGATCACATCCTTGGGCCGCAATAAGGGCGCCGATCCGCCCGAACCTTCGGCGACGAGAACGTCACCATTGGGAAGAACCAGTATCTGGCGGGGCACCTTGAGGCCGGTTGCAAGCGCCGTGACCCTAAACCCAGGCGGAGCGGTCGGGGCGCTGCCGTTCCAGCCTTCCGGCGTCGCTATCTTCATGGGGGGGATCAATGTTTCGCGGGTGTCCGGAAGGTCGGGTCGCGAACCGGTCTGGTCGAGACCGGCCGTGCTTCTGCCGCAGGAGGTGAGGGTGAGTGCCATAGTCAGCGCCAGAAAGCGGCGCGTACGTGCGTGAACGGTCATCGTGCGATCTCCTGCAGCGGCGCATGGGCGATCCATCCCGCGGCGAGCGCAAGACAGGCGCTGGCGATCGAAAGGACAAGGCCGAGCGTGCCAACCGAGCTCCAGGCGTCACGGCTATGCTGAAAGGCGTTTACAAGGCCCGCTAGCCACATGCCGCCCAGCATGGCAGCGTAAAAACGTGCGCGGCGTCCGATTGGAGTGCGGCGTCGTGCTATGGCAAGGGTCAGCGCCCAAACCAGAGTGAACCCTCCAAAAACAAGCGCGCCGACAAGATGCCAGGACGCAAAATTTGACCACTGCATCTCTGCAGACTTCAGATAGGCAATGTCGCTAAGGAGGGCAGCAACAAAGAAGGTGACCGGAAAGGCCAGCAGAAGGGCGTGCAAGGGATGCAGGAACGGCCGGGGGGCAAGCGGGCGATGAGACAAGGGTTTTTCCTAAAAAGGCAGGATAGGAGTGTCGGAATTCACAATGCCCGGGAACGCCCTTTGGTTGCCTGACTTTGCCGCAGACAGGTACTTGGTCAACGATCCTCTATTGAGCATAAGGGGAACGACTTCGTGCCGAAGGCACTTCTGTCTGCGTGAAAATCGCGACCTACAATGTGAACGGCATCAATAGCCACCTTGCCGTGCTGCTGCGCTGGCTTGAACTGGCCGAGCCGGACGTGGTTTGCCTGCAAGAACTGAAAGCGCCCGATGCTGGGTTCCCCGAGGCCGCCATCCGCGATCTTGGCTATGATGTAATCTGGCAAGGACAGCCGCGCTGGAATGGCGTGGCGATCCTCAGCCGGGTCGGGGACATCCACGAAACCCGCCGCGGCCTCCCCGGCGATGCGGACGACAACCAGAGCCGTTACATCGAGGCGGCGGTCAACGGCGTCCTTATCGCAGGCCTCTACCTTCCCAATGGCAATCCCCGGCCAGGCCCCAAGTTCGACTACAAGTTGCGCTGGTTCGAGCGCTTGCATGATCATCTGGTAGGCCTCTACGCACTGGATGCGCCCGTCGTCGTCGCCGGCGACTTCAACGTCATGCCGACCGACCTGGATGTCTACGCGCCCGAGCGCTGGCGCGAGGATGCGCTGTTCGCGCCCGAGGTGCGGCAGGCTTATGCGGGCCTGATCGCACAGGGATGGACCGACGCCTTGCGCCATCTCCATCCTGACGAACGGATCTACACCTTCTGGAAATATTGGCGTCAGTCCTTCGAACGGGACGCCGGGCTGCGGATCGATCACATCCTGCTCAATCCACCAGCCGCCGCGCGGCTTGCCGCAGCCGACGTCGACCGTCGCCCGCGTGGCTGGGAAAAGACCAGCGACCATGCGCCGCTATGGGTTGAATTGGCCGCCAAGGCCAAACGTCGTGGTAAGAGCTAATCGTCTTCTTTGGCGACCTTCGCATACCAGTCTGCATAGGGGCCGGTGCGGGCGAGATGACGGTTGAAGTCAGGTGCGCCGTCGTCCCACCAGACCGGACCGCGTTCGCCAAGTGCGACCTTGGCGCGATCGACCGCGTCATGGGCCGCCTTTTCCGCCACGCGATCATTCGTTCGCTTTGCAACGCCAACGGCACGGCGGGCGTCCATAAGCGCGCCAACCAGGCGTTCGCGAAGCATAGGCTCGAGCGCGGGATTGCTCGTCCGCCACAGCCGCCCCCGCACGACGAAATAACGACCGTCGGGGGTCTTGGGATAGTCCTGCCCGCTCACTGTCTACGGTTCCGGTCGGAAAGGCTGCGAAAGGTGATCGACCATCGCGGCTGTTCGATGGGGGCAATGCTATGCTCCCAATGATGCCGCACTTCCCCGGACAGCTGATAAACCGAGCGGGGTGGAAGCGCGGCTTTCGCGCGTTCAAACCCATTGGCGGTCCGGCGTCGCAGCCGCAGGGTTGCTTCGTGTCCCAGCGATATGCCGACGACATGCGCAAAGACCGGGCGATCCTTGTGCCATCCGATCCCGGCGCCCGGATCGTATCGGATCAGCAGGGCCTGGACGAGGTCCGCCGGGCATAAGTCTGCGACCTGTGCCGCGCGCGCTCGGACATCGTCGAGCCATTCCGGCATCGGCTCAGTGGGCGCGAACAGGCCGGTCTCGAAATCATAGCGCCAGCCATAGGAACGGGTAAGCCGCTTGCCGGTCCATCGCTGGAAACGGAAAGGGCTGAGGCTGGTCTCTTCAATGTGGGCGATGAGCGCCGCTTCCTCGGCCGCCGAGAGAAAGGCGTCGTGCGTCGACAGCCCGGGCACGACAGGCGTTGCGAAGAGATCGAGCATCATGTTCCCCCTGGTTTTCCTTGGCGGCCCTGGGTACCGCTCGCGGCCCGCAGCAGCGTGCAGCGTGCCACGACAGGATCGTAGTCACCCCTGCTGGCGCGGCAGGTCAGCGTCTTGCCCATCACGATCCGTTCGAGGCGGCTCTTGGCGTCGATCCCGCCGGGTGCGTGCAGTGCCCGTGCATAGAAGCCAGCGAGCCGGACTTCGATCCAGCGTGCCGGCCGACCAGCGGGGCTGACGCACAGGCCGTCGCTATCCCCGACATAGCCCACCGGACCAGAGAAAGCGCAGCCCATAAACGGCAGCACAGCTTCACACGGATCGGCAAGTGCCGGTGAGGCCCGGGCGCCTGCGGCACAGGTGGCGATGATGGCGATGATGGCGATAGTGCCGTTCATGGTGCTGGGGATATAGGAAGCGTGTCTTCTCATTTCACAGTAGCGCCCCTGCTGCGGACCTGCCGGACGATGCCGTTATAGGCGGCGTGAAGTCCCTGGCTTCGACCGATGTCGTGATCCGATCCGGCCGCTTCCCAGAAGGAGACCAGCCAGTCGTCGGCGACCCAAGGCCGCAGGTTCCAGAGCGCCAGGGCGACACCGCGCGACTGCGTCTGTCCCCGTGCTGCGGTCGCTTCGCGAAGGACGTTGAGGGCGCGGCTGATCGTGCCCGCCGTGCGTGGGTCGGTATTAATGGAAGTCATGGCTGCGGATGCGGAGAATCTCTTCCTGCTCCTGGATGTTGCCGAATGGCGGCGACGCGCCTGTGCGGGCCTTGGGGAATGTGGGGTCGCGCGGGTCGGGACCGCCGCCGCTGGTCGCGCCATCGCCATGCCCTGGCATCACCTTGAAATCTCGTCCGGCGATCGACCGCAGCATTGGATCGTGGTCGGTGATGCGATCGCAGATGACATGGATGACTTCGCCTTCCTTCTGAAGCCGCCCACGCATTGCGATCATCGAAGCGGACATGACCTGACGGCGATAGATTTCGAAGCGATCTGGCCACAGAATTCCTTGTGCGACACCGGTCTCGTCCTCGATCGTCACGAACAGCACGCCCTTGGCCGAACCGGGGCGCTGGCGCACGAGAATGACGCCAGCGACCTCGACATTGCGGCCGTCGCGGATCAAGGCGAGATCGGCGCATGTGACCATGCGCATGGCGTCCAGTTCGGCCCTAAGGAACTGGAGCGGATGCCCGCGCAGCGAAAGGCCGATCGATCGATAGTCCTCGACCACTTCGCGACCCTGGGTCATCGCCCTGAGCGAGACTGTCGGCTCCATGCCCTCGGGCAAGAAACCGCCCTCCCGTGCATCGGCGGCAGCAAAAAGTGGCAGCGGTGCCTCGCCGAGGCCCTTCACCTTCCACAGTCCCTGGCGGCGATTCTCGGCGAAGCAGTGGAAGGCGTCGGCCTCCGCCAGCTTTTCGATCGCGGCGCGCGGCGTGCCAGCGCGGCGCCAGACGTCCTCGACATTGTCATAAGGGGCTGGGCCACGGGCGCCGACGATCGCCGCGCCATGGCCGTTGGCAAGCCCGAGAATCTGCCCAAGGCCAAGGCGCACGGCCATGTATCGCCCGTCGGTCGGTTCAAGCGTGCAGTCCCAATGGCTGTGGTTGACGCAGACAGGCCGCACTTCGACGCCATGCTTGCGGGCATCGGCAACGATCTGCGCTGGCGCATAGAAGCCCATGGGCTGCGCGTTGAGCAAAGCAGCGCAAAAGACGTCGGGGTGATGATGCTTCATCCAGCAGGACGCATAAGCGATCTTGGCGAACGACGCTGCGTGGCTCTCGGGAAAACCGTAGGAGCCGAACCCCTCGATCTGCTTGAACGTCCTCTCGGCAAAATCCTTGGGATAGCCGCGTTCGATCATGCCTCCCACCAATTTATCGTAGAAATGGCTGACTCCCCCTGTAAGCTTGAACGTTGCCATGGCCCGGCGAAGCTGGTCCGCTTCCGCTGGCGTGAACCCGGCGCCGACGATCGCAACCTTCATCGCCTGTTCCTGGAAAAGTGGCACGCCCAGCGTCTTTTCGAGCACCGCGCGCAGTTCGGGGCGGGGATATTCCGGCTTCTCCTTGCCCTCGCGGCGTCGCAGATAAGGGTGGACCATGTCGCCCTGGATGGGGCCCGGCCGCACGATCGCCACCTCGATCACGAGATCGTAGAATTCACGCGGTTTCATGCGCGGGAGCATCGACATCTGCGCGCGGCTTTCGATCTGGAACACGCCAAGCGTGTCGGCTTTCTGGATCATCGCATAGACGGCCGGATCGTCGTCCTGCAGGTCGGCCATGCCGACCGTGATGCCCTTTTCTTGCTCGAGGAGAGTGAAGGCGCGATTCATGCAGCCGAGCATGCCAAGGCCCAGAATGTCCACCTTCATGAACTTGAGCGCATCGATATCGTCCTTGTCCCACTCGATGATCTGCCGGTCCTCCATCCGGGCCGGTTCGATCGGCACGAGATCGTCGAGCCGGTCGTGGGTCAGCACGAAGCCGCCGGGATGTTGCGAGAGGTGGCGCGGTGTGCCGATCAACTGGCGTGCCAGCTCCAGCGTCAGCTTGAGGCGATGATCGTCGGCGTTGAGGTTGAGGCTTTCGACCTGTTCCTGCGGGATACCATCCATGCTCCAACCCCAGACGAGGCCCGTCAACATCTTTGTCAGGTCTCGCGGCAGTCCTAGCGCCTTGCCGACCTCAGCCACCGCGCCCCGGGTGCGATAGCGCGTGACGACGGCCGTCAGCGCCGAGCGGTGACGGCCATAAGTCTCGTAGATCCACTGGATGATTTCTTCGCGCCGCTCATGCTCGAAGTCGACGTCGATGTCGGGCGGTTCCTTGCGCTCGCCCGACACGAACCGCTCGAAGAGCAGCTCATGCTGGATCGGGTCGATCGAAGTGATGCCGAGCAGGAAGCAGACGCAGCTATTCGCAGCGGACCCGCGCCCCTGGCACAGGATGCCGCGCCGTCGGCTTTCGGCAACGATGCTGTTCACCGTCAGGAAATAGGGCGCATAGCCAAGCCGGGCGATGAGCCTGAGCTCATGGTCGATCTGGTCGCGATAGCGCTGCGGGACGCCGTCTGGAAAACGCTCCGACGCGGCCTTTTCGGTGAGGCAGGAAAGCGCCTCCTGCGCCGTGCGGCCCTCCATCACCTGCTCATAGGGATATTGGTACTCGATCTCGCCGAGGTCGAAGCGACAGATGCCAGCGATATCGGCGCTGGCCTGGATCGCATCGGGGAAGGCCGCGAACCGACGCTCCATCTCCTGGGGTGACTTGAGGTTCCGGTCCATGAACCGCTCGCGCCGAAAGCCCAGTTCCTCGACCTGGCACTTCTCGCGGATCGCGCTCATGACATCCTGTAACGGGCGGCGTTCGGGCGTATGATAGAGCACATCGCCGGTCGCGACCGCACGCAGGCCTGACGTGCGGATCATATCGTCCAGCAAATGCAGTCGGGCGACATCGTCGGGCCGCCGCCGGAACGACAGGGCCGCATAGCCCCGCATACCGAAAACCCGACGCATGTCATCGAGCTGCGCTGCGGTGACGGCATCGGGCGTGTCGGGCAGAAGGATGCCGATCATGCCCTCGGCGTGGGCGGCTATGTCTGCAAGATCAAGAAGGCACAAGCCCTTGCCGCCGCGCGCTTTGCCGATCGACAGCAATCGGGTCAGTTGCGACCAGGTCGCGCGGTTGGTCGGATAAGCCAGGAGCGCATGACCCTCGCGCGTGTCGATACGGGCGCCCGGTATCATCCGGCAGCCGGTGGCTTTCTGGCCATCCCAACCCCGCACGACGCCCGCGACCGAACCCCGGTCCACCAGGCCCAGCGCGCGATGGCCGAGCAATGCGCCGGCGGCGAACAATTCCTCGGGCGACGATGCACCGCGCAGAAACGAGAAATGGCTGGTGACCTGGAGTTCGACGTAACGCGTTTGAGGGTTGCCCATCAGCCGAAGACCCCGTGCATATACCAGCTCAGATCGCCGGTCGGGCCATCGATGCCATCGCCGCGACGGAACACCCAGAATCGCGCGCCGCCCTCGGCCTCGACCCGGAAATAGTCGCGGACAGCCCAAAGCTCCCCAGGCCGGCGCCACCACTCGCCATGTATGCGTTCCGGTCCATCACCCGCGATTACGCGATAATCCTGCCGCCGCCATGTGAACCGGCGCGGCGGATGATCAGGCAGCAATGCGATGACATTGCGCAATATCTCGGGACGGGGCAGCAGGCGTGTGGGTCGCTTCCATATCGGCCAGCCTTGCGGCTCGGTAAGTGGCCCGACCCGCTTGACAGCGCGTTCGGGCACGTCGCTTTCCTGGCTCGCGAGGCGGAACAGTGCAGACGCCCCGGACCGGCCGATAAGCTGATCGACCAGAAGCGTGAGGTCCGGCGATTGTGTGCGATCCTCCAGCAACCCTGCCACCGCACTGGCGCCGAGCGGCTCGCTATGCGGCACCGCGAGGTGCATGGCTTCGATACCCAGGCCTGGCTCGATTTCGGCAAGCTTCAGCGCGAACATGCGCTTGAGATGCTTTGCGTCCCGCGTCGCCTGGGAAGCGCCAACCCCGATATGCTGGACCGCGCTATCGACCCGGTCGAGCGCCAGAGTGATCTTGCGTGCGCCCAGCCCGCGCAGGCGCAGCACTGGCACGAGATCGTCGACGAGGTCGGATATGACCTGGGTGATGCTTTCGGGCGTGCCGATCGGTTCGAGCAGTCGGCGCGTCACCCTGGGGTGTTCGAACGCTATGACCGGTATGATTGGCTCGGCGACCATGCCGCGGGCCTGGTCGAGCCGCTCGACGGTCGCAAGGCCCAGCCGACGCGCCAGCGGCCCGCGTGGCATCGAGTAGAGATCGCCGATATTTTCGAGCCCGAACCGCGCTGCCGACAGCAGCGCACCCGGCGCGAGCCGCAATGCCGCCAAGGGCAGGGGCCCGAGCGCCTCTGCTTCATGGCCCGGCGGCAGCAGGATGATCGGTGCACCGCCATGGCGCGCCAATGCATGGGCTGCCCCAGGCGTGCCAGCGATCGCGATCTGGGCACTGAATCCCAGACGTTTGAGGAAGCCAAGCAACCGGCGGCAGAAGCGTGCCTCGCCGCCGAACAGGTGCGTCGTGCCGGTAAGGTCGAACCACAGGCCGTCCGGTCCCGAAACGGCAGCCATGGGGGTCCATTTGCGGACAGCATGCAGTGCGAGACGGTCAAGCCAGGCACGATCGGCATCGGGCTCGGCGTCCAGGACCTCTAGGCCGGAAACCAGCGCGCGAGCGTGGGCAGCAGCCATTCCAGGGTGCAGGCCTAACTCCAGAGCCTGAAGGCAGGCGGCGGTCACGACGTCTTTCTGTCCAGTGCGGGCGATCAGGATCGTGGGCGTGCCCCAAAGATTTGACCACGTCAGCGGTGCCGGTGCCTTCGATGGGCTCGATGCGCCATCATCGCCACGCAGCGTGCGGAAGGGCGGGTCGGCAGCTTCGCTGCGTCGGCCCATCTCGCGCATTGTCGGGCGCTGATGTGCCGCGAGCCGGTCGATGTCCGCCGCATTCGGCTTCGCGACGATCGCCTTGTCCCGCGCCCATCGCGCGCCCGGGCGCCAGCCTCCGCCGCGGGGAACTGAGCAAGCGCCAGCATTGTCGTCGACCGGAGGCGCGAGCGCTGCGGCGATGAGCCGCAGCGCGTCAGGCGGCCTGGGCGACCGCTCTTCCGCGCGCAGCCGCTCGATCGGGAGCTGCGGCAGGAAGAGCGAGGCGACCCTGTTCATCGCAGGCCTCCAGTTCGAGAGAAAAGGGATTACCGGCACGCTGGCGGGCCAATTCGACTGACCAGCGGGACCGGCCAAGACCGGGGAAAGGCAATCGCGCAGACTCGACACAGCCGATCCGCCACCGCGTCATCGCTGCCGACACTGTGCGCAAGGGACAGCGCTCGCGGGTGCGATGGCGGCGAAAGAGCAATATGGGTGTTCGTCCGTCCGATGCCGCAAGCTGGAGCCGTCGGGTAGCGGTCATGTCCGCCGCCTTTACCTCAGCGATCACGCAGGCGAGCGAGCCGTCTCGCAGGCCATCTTCGGCCATCGCCAGCACCTGCGTGTCCTTGCTGCCCTGTGCATACAGGATGCGACCGGGGCAAAGCCCGACCTGCTCCAGTCCCGGCGCGTAAAGGTCGAACTGTGAGAGTGCCCAGAGCACTGTATCGCCGCGCTTGCTCGCAAATCTGGCAGCTATGCCAGCTGCAAATAGCGTCGCGGCTGCATCGTCATTGAGACTAGCAGTCGCCGCCGCGATTTCGTGCAGCCCCGCGCTTGCAAGACCGCGATCGGCAAGCCGATCGTCCACGGCTGCGATGCCGAACGCCAAGGCTGGCCCGCGCGTCTCGTTGGCGCTCGAAAGCGCGGCGCGTAGCGACGCAATTTGTTCGGCCGAGGGCCGATCGGGCAAGGATAGAGAGGAGGGCATAGGCTGGGATACGACTCATATGTTCCCTTTATGTTCCTATGAGTCCGGTCTGCCGTCAAGTCGGTTGCGGTGAGCGGGGGGCAAGACCATGGGATCGCCGCTATCCGGGTCATTCTGCAAGACGCGGGAGGATATGATCAACATAGCAGCACGCCAACAGCCGCAGGCCTGGCTAGCTTGCCATCAGCACAGGCGGCGCTTACGCGGCAAAGGCAATTCACGAAGATCGCAGTCCTGCAATGACGCATGTCCCAGTATAAGAGCGGATGCAACGGACATGGCGGCGCTTGTATCTACCGGCAATGAGCGGCAGGCGCGGTTCGAGCCGGTGCCGGCGCTCCGCAGCAGCGTGTCCTCGGCCGGTTGTACCAGTCTATTATTGCGTCGCTATCGACGAGATGACCATTCGTATCGGTCCCGCTTGATCTTTGGTCCTTATGAAACGTGCCAACCATATTTGGACAGGTAAATTCGATACCCCCCCTTGGGCGGCGATGGCATGTCCAGGCGATCGCATGCCGAGGGCGGCAGGCCCCCTTCACTGATGGTGCAGCGTCTTCTCGAACCCTGCATGTGCCTTCGTCATCTTGGCGAGCTTCCTGAGATGGGTGCGAACATGCCGTTCGAACCGGGCATCGTCATGGATGCCTGTCACAGGATATTCCTCCTGGCTGATGAGTTCCTTGACGCGCTTGGCGAACAGGACTTGTACATTCGTGCAATCGGCATTCTTCAGCGCGCGGCAGACCCATTCCTCTGCGGCGGCCTTGTCATAATCGTCGCGCGCTTCGTAGCCACGCCGGTCCGCTGCAGCCTGATCCAGCCTTGAGGCTTCACACCGGCGCTCAAGCCATTTGCGGACCTGTGCTCCATCCCATGGCGTCGATGCTTCGGTCATTTCTTTATCTTGTCCCCATTTGCTCCGGCGACCGCCGGTTTTCGACAAGGGGTCGATGAATGCGCTTGCCAATATGATGCGGAAGGTCGCATCGCGCTGGCTGAACCGTCATCAAGGCCCTTAAATCGAACCATGGCACGCAAGCATTCGAAATACGATCCCGGCGATCATCCCTCGCAGGAAGACGACGCTCCAGAAGCGGTGGTGACCTGCTGGCTATGCAGCCGCCCGACCGGCAAGACCATCGTTTGGCATCACCCCATACCCAAGAGTCGTGGCGGTCGCGATGTCGTGCCGATGCACGCTATCTGCCAGCAGACGCTGATAGCCAATTTCACCAATTCTGAACTGCAGCGCCACGGAATGGAGGTGGCGGGCATCCTGGAAAATGCGAATGGTCGCAAATTCGTCGACTGGGTAGCAAAGAAGGATCCGGACTTCACGGCCACCATCGCAAAGAAGCAACGCTGATTGCGCAGGTATAAGGGGCCTCAAGCGGTTACAGGTCCGGAAACCCAATAATCTTCGCGTCGCCAAGCTAAACCCGGCGGCAGGGCGGATGACGGATGCCGATTGGCCCTAGCAGCTATATCGTAGGTCGGGTCGGCGATGTGCTTTCGCACTGACGGTGCTTTACCAGATCAATCACGAGATGCGTCTTATAAACCACCGCTATTGCGCTCGGTCGCCTCCAAAAGTGCCGTTTGCCTGGTAAGTGCCATCGACACTGCGGACTTGAAATTCTCCGATTGTCGCGCCAGGCAGCGCTCGTGCGGTCGGAACATCCACCAGTTCTCCGCTCACTTTAGCTTGTCGGCTGTCGACCAGTAAAGACGTTCCGCCGTAGGCCAAACCCGTAGTACCGGATACCGCCAGCGGAATAGCCTGGAAGGCGCGCGCATCGAAGGCCAGGTCCATCGTACCTGTCCTCGCATTCAAGTCCCATTGCTGGGTGAAAGACCCGACCTTGACGGCCGCACTTGCGCTTGGGTCTGAAAGCACTGTGCCTATCGCATGTCCGCTGAAACTGACCGAACCCCTTATCGAAGAATCCGCGCCCACGTCGGCATTGTTGCCTGTAAATCGTTTACCTGCGACCCAGGTGGAGAGCGCGCTGTGGTTGCGACGCTCTGCCCCGGATGGGTCTGAGGGCAAGACATCACCAAAAAAGAAGCCCCACTGCAAATGCTGATACGAACCGATTGCTGCGCCTTGCGTGCCAAGGCCAGCCTTTACAGCGTCACCGGCGATCAAGGCGGCATTGCCTCCACCTGTCGTGCTCGCTGCCCCATATGCGCCATCTTTTATGAACGTGCTGAGGTCGCTTCCGGATCCGAAGTTCATGGTTCTGGCAGAACCGTCATTATAACTGATGCTGGCAGCGACCGTGTTGGCCACCGGATTGAGCGTGAGGTCCGAAATGGTGCCGAGATAAGGTTGCACCGTTACGCTTCCTGTCGTCCCAACCTTTTCGATGGCGCCGGCGACATAGCCTTGGAAAATAGCCGACGACGCCCCGTTAACCGTGTCGGCATCGCTTTGGCTGCTATATCCTGCAGCAAGTCGCAGGTAGCCATATTCGTCGGAGCTGCTGGCGCCGAGCTGACTGGCCTTGCCAGTAACAAGGCTGGACGAAGAATTGGCCGCACCCTCTAATACAAGGTATCCAGCATATCCGCTGCGCAACTGCGTGCCATTCCCCGGTTGCCAGTCGCGTCCGCCGCCGATTGCCGTTGCCGTCACCGGCCCCGCGAACAAGGTAGAGGCTCCAATGGTTGGTTGACTCGATCCGATTGTCGTCCCCTCCAAGGTCACCTTTGCACGCGGATCGCTGACGTTGATTGCCAAATTATCAGGGGGAACATCGTCATCGGGACCAGAATATGAATCGTCCTGGTAGGTTGGAATGCGGTCTGGGTAGCCGGCATTGTCGTAGACTAGCGTGCCAAATGTCGCCGATACGGACACGGAGGTTCCGTTAGCCGATGCACCAAGATCGGCGTGGAACAGGCGAGACGTGGAAAGGTTCCCACCCGCCGCCGGATTGGCTACAAGAACATTGGTCTGGACGATGTTTGCGATGGGTACGTCGCCGGCGCTATTTTGCGGCAAAAATGCCCGGAAATTGAGGGTTGATGTAGGCTGTCCAGTAAGTTGGACAGCGTCCTGCGCAGACAGTCCGCGGCTGAGGCCGAAGGTATCGATGGTCGCCCCGCCGGTGCGTGTTTTACCGACGTCGCCCGTTGCAAACAATATGGACCGGCCAGCCTGATCAAATATCTGCGCAAAAAGAAAATTGTCGAGCGCACGGCCCCCCAATTCGTTTTCCGCGCCTGTGCCGCCGAACCCGCTCCGCAACGTGACAGAAGAATGTGTGCCGGTACGTGAAAAGCCATTACCGCTATCTGCATCGACGATATCCACGGTTATGATGCTGTCCAGGTAATCCGTCAGCGAATTTTCTACATCTTCGAATGTCGTATAATTTTTGTTCGCAAAGAAATCACTATAGTCGTTTTCATCGAACGAATTGAATGCGCTGGCTGCGACCTGTGAAGGCAAGTTGGACGTGCGAACGATCTGTCCGTCAGCGCCAAGCGCGTTAAAGGGCAGATAAGCCTGACCATCGGAAAAACTGCTGAAGAAATCGAGCCCAATAGTGGCGCCCAGAACGAGGACATTGCTCTCCAGATATCGGCTTTTATCGGGGACTTCCAGGTCGATCATGTAGACTTCGGTACTGCCGAATTGATCGCGCCGTATCGTCCGGCCTTGACTGTCTTCGTACCCCAGGCCCAAGCCCTGTGTATCGGTAAAAGTAACACCGCCGAAGGTTATCGAGACCGGAGGATCGAGGCCGACACCAGGGGTTATCGTATCGGGCGTTATCCTCACATCGATAAAGTCTCTGATGTCGTTGAAACCATTCAAAACAGACAAACCTGTTGAGACGGCATAGCTGATGTCTGAATTGCCAAACTTGGGAAGACTGGCGAGACCTGCCGAACCATAGTCAAAACTGCCGGACGGTAGCAGCCGGCTGGTTGTCAGCGACCGGGCGCGACTTGCGTACGCGCCAGTGCTGCCTCCCTCTCCGTTGAACCCGGCGCCGTAATCCGTGATCACGAAATTCTGTGCCACGACGATATCGTCCGCGTTATCGCCCGTGCTTCCGCTTCCACTTGACGCGACCACGCCCGTAGCAGGCAAGCCAAGCGCAAGCTCGCCTCCAGCGGGAACACCTACTGGCGTGTTACCGAACCCGATGGGCGTTGGTGTCGGCGTGGGTGTTGGCGTTGGCGTTGGCGTGGGTGTCGGCGTTGGCGTTGGCGTGGGTGTCGGCGTTGGTGTCGGCGTGGGTGTCGGCGTGGGTGTCGGCGTGGGTGTCGGCGTGGGTGTTGGCGTTGGTGTTGGTGTTGGCGCCGGTGTCGGCGTGGGTGTCGGCGTGGGTGTTGGCGTCGGTGTTGGCGTTGGTGTCGGTGTTGGCGCCGGTGTCGGCGTGGGTGTTGGTGTTGGCGTTGGTGTCGGTGTCGGCGCCGGTGTCGGCATGGGTGTTGGTGTCGGCGTTGGCGCCGGTGTCGGTGTCGGTGTCGGTGTTGGTGTTGGCTTCGGTGTCGGCGTGGGTGTTGGCGTCGCGTCCTGTGAGGCCACCTCGGTGCGAGTCAGCGATCCATCGTCGCTCTTTCTGGCGAGGGCTTCTGCTTCAGCGTCCGAGCCGCCTAGGATCCTGGCCAGCCCCCCAGACGTCAGGCCGGGATTGACTGCACTTGCGTCCGCGAATGCTTGCCCTTCAGGTTGCCGTCGTGGGCCCGAAGGGCTTCCGTCAGCGGACGTCCTGAGCTCAAAGCCGGGCCGCACAATCTCTTGTGTCTGTCCAGCGCCACTGGCAACCAACGGTCCACCAAGCAATAACGACGCGCGATCGCCTCCGGGCTCACGACTTATAAACATGCCCCCCGAACTGAGACGGAATGTCGTACCTCCCGACTGAACAGTCACAGGACCGCTGGCAGCCGCGTTTCCTGCCATAAGCCGCAACGATCCCGACTGTAGCGTGAGGGAAAGTGTCCCTTTTCCGTCGGCAAAGACATAACTGTCGATCACGATCTCGGATCCCGGCGCCAATACTATCGAGCCGCCGTCCGATAGCATGATCTCCAATGTCTCGCCCGCCTTGGCGCGCAGCGGTTCGGCCGTTGCCGTTGATCGTTCGATCCGGACGACCGTCCGCTGGGCTTCGGCCTTGAGCTGCTGCGTCACGGGAGGTGTGTCGGCGTGTGCCGGAATGGTCGCCAATGCAGCCAGGCACGCGCCGGACATCAGCACCCTCAATGCTGTTGAAGTGCGACGAAAACGGAATGGAACAGCCTGAAATTCAGTCATGTCGTTTTACCTCGGTTACACAAGGGCGTCAAAAACGGTAGCTAACGCCAACCGCGCCAAGGGTGTTCTTGTAGTCGTAGTTGGGCAGATTGGACGTGTTCCAGGCTTGCGAGGCACGCAAATCCATCGACAGCCTCTGGGTCATTGGAATGCTGAGCAGCAGCTCCAGATCAAACCTGTCTTCGTCTCGCTTTTTTAAAGCATCGACCAGGGGATCGGCGGCATCATAGTCGCTGCGTCGATAGCTTCCGTTGGCGCGCAATAATACGCTCTTCGCCCCCGCTCCGAAGGCATACAGCGCTCCCACCTGGCCGCCAAAGGTTGACCGGCTCCAATAGCTGCGATTGGCATCAACATGTTCGAACAGGCCGCCGACGGTCACCCGCATACGGGCGGAGAGCTGTTGCGTCAGATCGAGCGAACCGCTCGTATAGGTCCCGCCTTGTTCTTCTGCTGTCGGACGGCGTCGGGAATTATGAAAATCGCGTTTCTCAACGGAGATCTGCCCGGCGATGTTTGTGACGATAGACGGACGAAAGAGAAATTCGACACCGCCCCCTAGGGCTCCAAAATAGCGTGCATGTCCCAGCGCGAGGAATGTGCCTGTAACGACCGGACGAATGAAACCTGTCGGTGCATTTGCTGGTCCCGTAAAGAAGCGCGGCCCGATGCGGGCGTTCACATATGTCGCATCCAATTCAGTCGTATCATTATAATTGGTTTGCGAGAGAGCTATGTCGGCCATGATGTCGTTTCCGCGCTGACTGTTAAGGCCATATCGCAGCTGCAGCGAACCGCCCAACGAAGCAGAGACGTCCGTTCCGCGCGGAATATTAAGGTCGTCACCTGATATGATTATGGGAATGCCTCCAGCGCCCGCCACGCTGACTGCACCAGGTGAGCCATTTGGATTAGATTGTACCTGCGCCCCGGCAAACAGACTGCCCGATAGCGTGAAGCCGCCCAGTCCTCCGTTGGCGCTGCCCAGGGCAATCCGCGCACGCTCGCGCGCCAATCCCGGCGCATTGGGCGAATTCACTGCTTGGCGCAGATACGACTTGGCAAGATCGACATTGCCTGCCCGTAAATACAGCAGCCCAAGTTCCAGTTTGACGTTGTCGAGATCCGGGTTGTTCTGCAAGACCCGTTCCAACGCCGATATCGCACCGACAATGTTTCCTGCCGCAGCCGCATCTGCGGCATAGCGGAAAGACTGTTCGGCATCATCGGCATTGATCTTGGCAGCCGCAGTACTGTCAATTTCCTGAGCGTATAAGCCACTGGAACTAAACAATACTGCCAAAACCGCGGATACACAAACACTGCCCCCAAATACGCGCCGCACCGAGCTTCCTTTCATATGGAAATGAGCACAGAAACGGTCGCGCGACCCCCCGCCGACTCTTTTAGCCCTCGCCTTTGCGGCGATTTCATTATTCTGTAGATGAGAATGTAAATAATTCGCAAGCAAGATCTTACAGTTTGTTTCTGGTTCATGATACGGATGGCAATGCGAGGACGGCGAACTCTCTCCCTTTTCTGCGCAGCGTGCTTGGCGGAACCCTCCGTCACATACGGTAATCCTGTTGATCTTATCACAGCAGCGCGTGAAAGTGCCGCCCGTTGCGACATCACCACGGCATATGGCCTGAGCGTCGCAGCGCTCGCCGAAGCGCAGGATCAGTGGCGTCCTGACGATGCGCGCTTCCTTATAGCCCATCAAGATATTGCCACGTTCGCCAATCGTGGACTTGATTTCAAGCGAGCCGAAGACAGTGCACGAATTGCGCTGGGTTTCGCCACGCGCAAGGCGACTCCAAATGCACTGGAAAAGGCGCTGGTCACACAGAATCTTGCAGTCGCCCTGGCCGGGCAGGGAAAGCGCACCGAAGCGGCGATATTATTTGCACAACTCGTTGCAGAGATGGCCAAGTCGGGCACGCCCGAGATGATAGCCAATGCCGAGCTTGCCTATAGCGACTTCGAATATGGAGCCGGTCGTCCGTCTAGCGGTTTGCACCATGCGCAGAAGGCTGCAGCCGTTGCCGCAACGAATGCCATCGGTCCCGATCTAAAGGCGAACATCCTCCTTCGGTTGGCCGCTGCCTATCGCCGTACTTTGCTGTTCGATAAAGCCGCACAGGCACTGGCAGATGCACGCCGTTTGGACAGTCGGCTGGGGTCGTCTGCTCGGATTGCATTGATCAATGCTGATGTCGCCTATGAGAAAGGCCAACTCAATCAGTCGCTCAACGCGATTAGTGACATCGAACAATCGGCCCCGGCCTTTGACGCTTGCGATCCGACGTTGATGGCCGACGTTGCACAGCGTCGCGGTACTTTACACATGGTCCGGCGCGAACTTCCCGAAGCCGCCGCTGCATTTACCACAGCGTTAGCCCTGCTGAGCAAAATCAAACTTAACGACAATCAGCGCAGCGGAGAAATTACCTACGGGCTTGCCATCATATCGGGAATGTCGCGAGACTTCGATCAATCTGCGCGCCTCTTTGATAGCGCGGGCGCTTCCTTCCGCAAAATTTATGGAGGCGACAGCGAAGCAGAAGCGCTCGTGCTAATGGAAAAGGCATTGATGCTTGGCGAAGCGCAACGGGGTGCACAAGCCGTCGCAAGCGCGCGTGCAGCTCTCTCAATTGTGCTGGGCAAGGTTGAGCAGGGGCCGCTAACCCGTGCTTACGCACATGCATCGCTGGGATTGTCGCTCCAAAAGACCGGCCATGTGGCTGAGGCGGAAAGCGAGCTGAAGATGGCCCTGTCGGCTTTCGAACAGGCACGCGGCGCCAAATCGTTCGACCTTGGGCCGGGACTGCGTGCTCTGGGCACAATGGCGCAAGATCAGGGTAATCTTAGAGCCGCGGAAGCATATTTCATGCGGGCGCTGACGATAGAAAGGCGTTGGGGTGGCGACAGCGCCCTTTCTTTGGGGACGACCTTATCGAACCTCGCGGGCGTATTGGAACGGCGCGGTGATCATGACCAGGCACTCGCGCGAAGCGCAGAGGCCGTCGAGGTGCTGCAACGCAGATTGGCGATCGGGGAAGCGCGCCCTTGGAATGACGCACAGGCTGAACGCATCGCGGCGCGTTCCATTCTGACGAATGATCTGGCGTTGGCGACGTCTGGTCTGAAGCCCGATGACATTAGCGAAGATCCGCAATTGGTAGCGCTCATGCTGGCGGCGGCGCAACTCGCCAATGCCACCACAACGGGAGGCGCCATCGCGCAAATGACGTCGAGGCTGCAAACAGGCAATCCAGCGCTCGGCGCACTTCTTGGGCAACGCAATGATCTATCGGCAGAATGGCGCGCCATACAGGATGCGCTCGTTGGCAGTCTTGCGCAAAGCGCCGGCGACGATGACGGGATGCGAGATAGCTTACTGACGCGACAGCAGGCAGTTGCGACACAGTTGAGCAAAATCGATGGCCAACTCCTTGCCCGCGATGCCAAGCTCGACCTTCTGATCAAGTCTCGCGTCGTCACACTCGCTGCCATTCAGCGCGCGTTGAAACCCAGGGAAGCGCTGATCAGTTTTACGCCCGACGCCACCGCCACCTTCGTTATCGTGGTGACGCCCACCAGGACCGTGGCTTTTCGTTCCACACTTACGCAATCCCGGACTGCCGAACTGGTGGCCAGCGTACGCTCCGCACTTGACCCCAATCGCTGGCGCGCAGAGCTTCCGATATTCGATGTTGAAGCGGCTTATCGTCTTTATTCGGCGCTGATTGCGCCTGCCGCATCGGCATTAGCGGACATCGATGAATTGATCACGGTTACTGAAGGGCCAATGGCGAGCTTACCGCTTTCCGTTTTGCTAACCGCACCGCCGCCGGACATCATTGGCGACAAAGGCGAGTATCAATCCCTCCCGTGGCTCGTTCGGCGCTATGCCACAACGACCTATCCCTCAGTGGCGGCTATTGTCGCACTGCGTACTATGGCTGTCACCACAAACAGCACAAATACCATGTTGGGGGTAGGCGACCCAATTTTCCTCGGCAAGAAAGGCGGCAGCTTACAAAGTTCGCAAGTCCTGCGCAAACTCGGGCAAACCAGACTGGCAGATGTCAGTATTCTATCTCAGTTGGCCGCGCTCCCTGATACCCGTGCCGAGCTTACCACGATGGCGCAATCCTTTGGCACGGGGCGCTCACGCCTTATGCTAGGGATAGAGGCTACTGAAGGGGCCGTGCGCTCCACGCCGCTCGATGCGTACGGAACGATCGTATTTGCTACCCACGGTCTGGTAGCAGGGGAACTGTCCGGTTATGCCGAACCGGGGCTGGCTCTTACCCCGCCTTCGGTGCCTTCCGCATCGGATGATGGATTGCTCTCGGCTAGTGAGGTCGCGATGCTGAAGCTGCGCGCGCGATGGGTAGTCCTTTCCGCCTGTAACACCGCAGCGGGCGATGGCTCGCCAAGTGGAGAACCACTTTCCGGTCTGGCAAAATCGTTTTTCTACGCTGGCGCCAGGTCGCTGCTCGTCTCGCATTGGTCTGTCGACTCACAAGCAGCCGCCCGGCTGACGTCGCAAACAGTGGCGCTTGCAGCTAGCGGGCAGGCAGCAACAAGGGCGCTTCGCGATGCCGAGCTAGCGTTTATCAATGACGCTGACGGCAGTTATCGCACGCATCCTTTTTTTTGGGCCCCATTTGCCCTGATCGGCGACTAAAAGGGTATATTGTCGCCAGATTCCGCTCGCGCCATCTAGGAAGGGCAGGGGGCCCCACTGCATCGCAGGAACCAGTCCCTTGAGATGTCCTGCTTGTTTTAACGTACTGCTTACCCGTAGTCGAAAAATACTGATAAACTGTGACTTCTGTCTCCTGAAGCCAGCTTCAATGTTTGCAGTTGCGTGCGACAAGTTCGCGTCATGGCAAACAGCGGGAAGGGTAATTCGGCCGTTCAAAGCCGCGCTAAACTGTCCGCCAAATCACTCTGTTTGAAAGGCTTGGGCAGTCTGGGCAAATCCAGTGCAATGCCTTTTGCTTCTGCATAACCTGAAATTATCAGCACCCGGACCTCAGGCCTTACCCGGCGTGAATGCAGCGCAAGGTCAGTGCCAGTTATGCCCGGCATCAGATGATCTGTAACAAGCAAATCAATAGTTTGCGCTCCGTCAAGTAACTGAATCGCTGCCTCGCCGGAATTTGCTTCCAGGACCGAATAGCCCATCTCCCCTAGCATGTGCGCGGTGCTGGCCCGGACCAGGTCCTCATCATCGACCACCAAAACCACGCCGCGATCTTGCTGAGATATCGCCGCGTCTGGAACCGGCTCTGCCACCGGACAAGCGTCGGTCACGGGAAGCCAGAGATGGACTGTAGTCCCGCGGCCGATTTCGCTGTCGATAGCCAGGCCACCTCCTAGCTGCGCCGCAAGCCCATGCACCATCGAAAGGCCTAGGCCGGTTCCCTGGCCAATACCCTTAGTCGTGAAAAATGGCTCGATAGCTTTGGCGACTGTATCCTGGTCCATTCCCGAACCGGTATCGGCAACGCACAGAAGGACATATTCGCCCTCTGCAAGCCCGACCGCATTATTCCGGTGAACGGGGCGTTCCTCGACGCTGATGGTCAGAGTGCCTCCTGTCTCCATGGCGTCTCGTGCATTGACCGCCAGATTGAGAAGCGCCATCTCGATTTGGTTGGCATCGGCCTTGGCAGGCTTAAGGTCGTCGGCGATGTCGAACAGCACCTGGATACGCGGCCCACAGGTGCTTATGATCAGATCGCGCATCTCATTGACAAGCGTGCCCACGTTGATGGCCGTGGCCTGTAATGGCTGTCGTCGCGCAAATGCCAGCAGGCGCTGTACGAGGGTCCGCGCACGGTCTGCCGACTTTATCGCACCCTCTATGAGTCGCTGCTCGCGGTCCGTTCCGACACCTTTCCGGCGCAGGAGGTCAAGACTGCCGACTATCGGAGTAAGCAGATTGTTGAAGTCATGGGCAACACCGCCTGTAAGTTGCCCCATGGCTTCCAACTTCTGGGACTGCCGGAGCGCGTCTTGCGCTAATTCCAGCGCGCGGGTGCGCTCCTGAACACGATCCTCCAATGTATCGTTAAGACGCCGTAACCGATTCTGGCTCTCTTGCAGGGCGTTGTCCATTTTTCGGCGTTCGGAAATGTCGTTGAACAAGATGGCCACCCGCGCAGCGGACGGGTCGCCGACACGGAAGGCATAGACGTCGTACCAAATGTCGCCCAACGCCTTGGCGTGCTCCTCGAAGCGAGCATGGTCCCCCGTCTTGGCAACGGCGCCGTAGATATCGAACCAATGCTGCTCATGCCCGGGAACCATCGATCGTATGGACTTGCCGACCGCGTTCACCAGCCCGGTCTGGCGAACGAATGCCGGATTGGCCTCTACGAACACGTAATCGACCGGCATGCCTTGTGAATCAAAAATTACGTCAATGATGCAGAAACCGGCGTCTATCGATTCAAACAGAGACCGGTATTTGGCGGCTCCGCGATGGAGTTCGTCAAGGCGAGACCGCGCATCATACTGACGTCGTCGGCCTCGCAAGGCAGATTGCGCCAAACTGACAAGCGTAGTGGGATGAAATGGACGCTCAAGAAAGGTCACATTCCCAAGTATGTCGAGCAGCCTTTTGGCAGCAGGGTTCCTTTCAATCCCTCCGCCCTTTTGCGTTAGCAGAACAAAGGGAAAATCAGACCATTCCGGTTGCCTGTCCAGCCAGTGCGCCAAAGGCACAAGATTGGCAGAACGCAGGCCATCCTCGGTCATGAGCGCAAAACCCGCTCCCCTTTCAAGTTCCGATACCAATTCGTCAAGAGAGGAGGTTACAGCAGATGTAAGTCCTGCATCGCGCAGCAGAGTTGCTGCAATTGACGAATCCCGCCCGCCAGGCGCAAGAATGACGGCTCGCTCCGACAGAAGAAGATTCATTCGCGTTCGTCTTCGAGCAGAGCAGATTTTCCTTTATTACCAACAAAGGTTGGCACGCCGCGCAGTACGCCTTGGAAATCAGTCAGAGGCTCGCCAAGCCTGATCCCATAGCTGCCGATCCGATATTCACGGATGGTGTCTTCATGTGCGCCCGTACGCTTCTTGATGATGGAGATAGCGCGCCGTACCCGCCCTAAAGCCTCAAAATAGCGAAGGAGAATAACGGTGTCCGCCAAATAGGTAACATCGACCGGCGAGCGCATGTCGCCCACCAACCCATGCTGAGCGACAGTCAGGAAGGTCGTCGCCCCCTTGCGATTCAGATATTGCAGCATCTCGTGCATATGAAGGATCAGCGAATTTTCTTCAGGCATCGCCGCCTGATATCCGTTCAAACTATCGACTACGACAGTCCGCGCACCATGTGTCTCGACGCAGTTCCGAACGCGTTGCGAGAATTCCCCCGGAGACAATTCGGCAGCATCGACCTGCTCTATAATGAGGTCTCCGGCATCAACCATGGCTTGCATGTCAATACCCA
Organism: Sphingobium sp. BS19; assembly: GCF_027925545.1. Lineage (NCBI taxonomy): Bacteria > Pseudomonadati > Pseudomonadota > Alphaproteobacteria > Sphingomonadales > Sphingobiaceae > Sphingobium > Sphingobium sp. BS19. The sequence goes on along the minus strand of NZ_BSEF01000020.1, from coordinate 36,317 downwards.
GCATCATCGCGCGATCGAACAACAGAGTGATTTCTTCGTCGAAGACGAACATTGCGGCTCGTTCCCCCCGGGCAATTGCCGCAGTCACGAATGTAAGGACAAGCAAAGATTTGCCGGTGCCTGCCGGTCCTAACACCAGGACGCTGGATCCCCGCTCTACCCCGCCGCCTAAAAGTGCGTCCATTTCCGCAGAGTCGCTTTTGATGACTTCGCGTACAAAAGCATTTTTGTGCTCGGCAGATACCAATCGCGGGAAGACGCGGACACCACCTGTGTCAATGAGGAAATCGTGGAAGCCGCCGCGAAACCGTCGGCCACGATATTTTATAATGCGAAGCCGACGCCGTTCGGATCCATAGTCGGGGGCCAGTTCTTCAAGTCGGATCACGCCGTGCGCCACGCTGTGGACAGTTTTGTCGGCAACGTCCGCCGTCAAATCATCGAGCATCAGAACCGTCGTATTCTTTGTGGAAAAAAAATGCTTCAGCGACAGGATCTGGCGACGATAGCGCAGGGAGCTTTGTGCCAGGAGACGGATTTCCGATAGGCTATCCAGCACGACCCGGTCCGGCTTTATTCGCTCGAATATCTCGAAAATGCGCCGCGTCGTCTCGCCCAGTTCCAGATCCGACGAGTAGAGCAAACTTTGTTGCTGCTCCTCATCCAACAGACTTTCAGGAGGGACCAACTCGTGGACCTCGACCCCATCAAGATCCCAACCATGTGACTGTGCGCTCTCTCGCATCTCATCTTCGGTTTCAGACAAAGTTATGTGGAGCGACCGCTCGCCTTTTGCCGCCCCTTCCATCAAAAATTGCATGGAAATGGTTGTTTTGCCTGTACCCGGACTACCTTCGAGCAGAAAAACCCGGCCGCGGGTGAGACCTCCCGCCAATATGTCGTCCAGGCCTGCCACACCGGTCAGCGCCAGATCAGTCGATTTATTCACCATTTTAGCCTTATGTTCTCCCATACCGGCTACGACGTGAAACCGGTGCCAGCACAGAAATACAATCTCGTGCCAACTGAGATACGCTTAAGTGGCATTTTGGCTGCATCGGATCCATAAAAGCTCATTCTATCGCGCCTAGGCTCTTAGGCAATATAAGCCGTCGCTTTTGGACCATCCCGTTGCGTCCTGCCGGTACCGACGATGCATCCAAGAATGGCCAATATGTTGATTTGCCCGACTGCCTTGCTGGATTTGTGAACGGAAGGACCGGCCATATTGCACGAAGGGTTTACTCGCCATTTTTGTTGAAGGCGGGCATCGCCTCCGACCTCGTCGAGTGGGCTGTCGGTCTTTGGCAATCATCATCAACAGGAAACGGCCTGCGAAAGCAGCGACCAGGAAAGCGTCACTGATCTGAATGCTCGGTCTGCCGGAACACTTGCTCCCATCATTGCCTTCCAGGGTGAACCCAGAATAGAGGCTCGGCTACAGCGTCACTATCTCCAGCGTCCAACGTCGCCATTTCCGCACAATTTCGAAAGACTCGTCGCCCCGAGTTTTTTCTTCGACAGTCTCGCGCTGACGGAACCGGCGACATCCTCTCGCAGTTTGCTGCCTGCCGCAGGAGAGCCTGAAGATGGAAGCGAAAAGACTAGGTAAGAATCAGCAAGCAGATCCGCCGATAGCCCAGACGGGTAGCTCTCATCAGAAAGTCGCGCCGACATACAACCTTTGCTCATCCGATAAGGAACGACAATGATCAAGGCTGCGCGCAGGAAAGCCGATCGCAATCTCGCTGAGATACCCGCATTGGGCCATGGTGATCCTCTGGGCGAAGACGGGTTTTGAGCCGGTTTGCTGTCTGGTCACCGCAGGTCGACGCCTTCAAGGCTGCAGCAAGATGAGCGCTTCCTTGGGTCTGGGCGAAACCATTTTGATGCTGGTAGATGCGCTCGGCGAAGGTGATCTGCTCTATCTTGCCGATGACGAGCAGGATGCCGAAGCAATAGCAAATGGGCTTATGCAGGTTTTGCCTGGTGTCCATGTCGTCTGCTTACCGTCGAGCGATACCTTGCCAGGGGACAGCGCGCCTGCTTCTCCAGCAAACATAGGAAGACGCGTGGCGGCCTTGCGGCACATTCGGCGGCTCGCGCACACGTCGCCCCGCCCCCCTCTTGCAGTCATTATGAGCGGGGAAGGGGCCGCGCGGCTTTACGCGAACCCCGGTGCATTCGACGTTGCCCCTCCTAGCCTGCGTCGGGGCGACCAGGTCAATCCAGTAGAATTCGCAACGCACATGGAGCGGCTTGGCTATGTAGCCGACGATCGGGTTGATGAACCAGGCGAAGTAGCCGTACGGGGAGAGGTCATAGATATCTTCCCGGCAGATTCCGGGCTACCGGCCCGCATCGATATTGCTGACGGTCATATTGTGGGCATTCGACACTATGATGCAGCCAGTCAGCGGACGCTAGAACCGTGCGAAGTTCTCGAGATCGGCCGGGCATCCGAACCGGAATCGCACCGACACGTGACCATTCTGGCGCACCTGCGGCCGGGCCGGATCTACTTCTCGGCGAAGGCCGAGCAGCGTCGCAAGCGTTTCATTCGCTTGGCAACCGAAGCTTCAGCCAGTTCCGCTTCGGCGATCGATGCTGCCTCTGACGCGTTATGGGCAAAGGATCTTGCGCCTTGGCATATGGGCGATCAAGGGGCTTTTGCCGTATCTTCCATTCCCCGTTTTGGAGAAGAACGTTCGCCATTAGCGGCACTCAAGCGCTTTGCTGTACCGCATTTGCAAGAAGGTAAACGTTTGCTTTTGGTCGGCAGCGAGCGTGACGTACGTTTTTTGAGACCAAAGTTCGCTAAGACGTTCCAAACCGCCGTCGAGCCCATAGAGTCGATCGCCGCTGTAGAAGCACTGTCCCCTAACGCCATAGCCGGACTGGTCGCGCCGGTCACGAAAGGCGCTCTTAGCGCGACCCTGGTGCTTATTGCGGCCGCCGATGTTCTGGGCAGCCGTGCACTTTCCAACCCGGGGAAGGGGGGCGCGGCAGCAGGTCTCGCCCATGCAGGCAGTGACGTGCGCGCAGGTGACCTGGTAGTGCATGAGGATCGGGGTGTGGGGCGGGTCCTTGGTCTTGAGCCAGCGCCCGGCGGGAGCGATGCTGAAATGATTGCCCTTGAGTATGCCGGTGGTGCGAGGCGGCTCCTGCCGTCTCAAGAAGCAGGGCTGCTTTGGCGCTATGGTGCCGATGCTGAAGCAGTGCGGCTCGACAAGCTGGACGGTTCGACCTGGTCGAAACGTCGCGGTACGATCGACGAGGCGGTTGCCCAAAGCGCGCGCGTGCTCCTTCAATTGGCGCTGGAAAGAGATACGGTTAAAGCTGCTATTATCGAGCCAGATAGCGCAGCTTACGAACGATTTGTCTCCACATTTGCGTTTAATGAAACCGCCGATCAGGCCCGAGCGATCCAGTCGGTGCGAGATGACCTTGCCAGCGGGCGGCCAATGGATCGCCTCGTGATTGGCGATGTGGGCTACGGAAAGACGGAAATTGCTTTGCGCGCCGCTGCTTTGGCCTCTCTTGCGGGATATCAGGTCATTCTGGCTGCGCCCACCACGGTTCTCGTGCGTCAGCACCTCGAAACATTCCACCGCCGTTTTGCAGATACGGGCATAAACGTCGCCGCGCTCTCGCGCCTGTCCACCGCCGCGGAGAAGAAAGCGGCTAAGGAAGGGCTGGCTGATGGTTCCATCGGCATCGTGATCGGAACAGCCTCGGTGATGGCGAAAGACATTCGCTATGCAAAATTGGGGCTTGTCATCATTGACGAGGAGCAGCGCTTCGGGGCTGCTGACAAGGCAAAGCTGCGGGGGCGCGCAGACCTCCATCTTTTGGCGATGAGCGCGACGCCCATCCCAAGAACCTTGCATCGTGCCATGATTGGACTGCAACAAATGTCGGTGATAGCGAGCCCGCCCGCACGTCGTCAGCCGATCCGCACCAGTCTGAGCAGCCCCGATGATGCAATGATCAGGACAGCGCTGCTGCGCGAGCGGACGCGCGGCGGACAGAGTTTCGTGGTGGTTCCCCGCATCGAGGATCTCGCGTCCATTTCCGCGCGTTTGGCGCGCATTGTACCAGACTTGGTACTGATCGAAGCCCATGGCCGGATGCCTGTAGCGGCGATCGATGACGCGATGGTGCGCTTTGGTGCCGGGCAGGGCGACGTTCTTCTCGCTACCAATATCATCGAGGCTGGTCTCGACGTGCCGCGGGCCAACACGATGATCGTATGGCGGGCGGACCGGTTCGGCCTTGCGCAGCTTCATCAACTGCGCGGCAGGGTGGGTCGCGGCAATCGCCGGGGCCAGGTCATTCTGCTTACGCAACCTGGAGCGATCGCCGAACGGACTGTGAAGCGGTTGCGAACGCTCGCCACCTACGATCGGCTCGGCGCGGGCTTCGGGATTAGCGCAGCCGACCTGGATCAGCGAGGTTCTGGCGATCCGCTGGCTGATACCCAGGCAGGCCACATGAAGTTGATTGGCGTGGAACTCTATCAACATCTCTTCGAAGCTGCCTTGAAGGAAGCCCGTGGAAAGGACGCTGGCCTCTGGACGCCGGAACTTAATCTAGGCTGCGCTGCGGGACTGCCATCGGATTGGATTCCCGACCCTGATATCCGCTTAGGCCTGTACGTCAGGCTTTCCCGACTTGTCGATGAAACCGGACTTGAGGCGATGGAAGAGGAACTAACTGACCGGTTCGGTCCGCTGCCCTTGGCTGCTGAACGTTTGGTCGCAGTCACCAGGATTGCCATTCTGGCGCGTGCGGCGGGCATTGCCCGCGTTGATGCAGGCCCAGCTGCGATAGCGCTGACCCCGCGCGACGCTACCGCCGACTTAAGCGACTGCCCGCAGCTCCACCGCAAAGACGGCCGCTGGCTTCTTAAGCAGCAGAGTGACGAGGCTGATCGGCTTGTCAAGCTGGCCACTCTCCTCGAAAGCCTGACGACTTTGGACCCTCAAGAATGTTCGGCCGCATAGCCCGCGACTGTCTGGCGGTGGAAGTGCGAACGACTGCCAACAGCGCAGCCCTATAGCGCGCGCACGCGCGTCACCCTGGATGCCGGCTGTGGACGCCCATCATCGGGCATCAAACCGGTGTTTTACAAAAGTTAAATTTCGCTTTGTGATCGGTTTTTCGTCGTGGACATTTTGACTACAAAGAAATGCGATGGGTCTGGCAGGGCGCTCAAGCGGGCAGCACTAACGTACATCATGACGATTGTTTACTGCGCTTTTGCAACAGGCTGCCTCGTCGCCCGTTAGTTGCGAGCGGCACGTAAGCCATTACGTCTTCACATGGTTGAAGGCGGCTGATCCGAGCCTTCTAAGCTCTTTCTTGCTTGTCTTTCTAGGGTGACCAACATGACCGCCAGCTCTCTGATCCAGCCAGAATCCGAGCCCGGAATCGCGAGTGCGGAGGCGGGCTTTGTTGTCCTTGAAGGTCCCGGTGGGATAGCTGCGACGATGACGGTCCAGGCAGCCGAACTGACCGCGCTAAGCCTGCACCGCGCCGCAATGGCAGCCGCTGATGGCTTGCGGCGGGAAAGTGACAAGGTGAAATAGCTCTGCGCACGCCCGATGCATCTCATGTGTTCTTGCGTCTAAGTGCATCGACGTTTGTTTCGCCAGATGCCCTGTCTAATAGGCTGCAAAGTCTTCGTAAAAAGCCCAACTCACAGGATGCTTGCGCGCACATGGAGACTGTATGGAAAGCATAGCGGGATGGATCGCGCCGATTGCGACGATGGCTGCAGCGATGATGACCGCAGCGAATTTGGGAGCGCGGGTTACCGGATGTGGCTTTGTCGTCTTCGCGCTCGGCTCGGTGTGTTGGGTAGTCGTCGGCATCAATACTGGCCAAACTAATCTGTTGGCAACCAATGGCTTTCTGCTGTTCGTCAATATGATAGGCATTTGGCGCTGGCTTGGAAAACAGCGTGCCTATGAAGATGGGGGCAGGTCAGCGACGATTGCAAGCCGCCGCTCGTCGGTCCCGACGCTTTTCACCGCCACGGGTATTGCCGGCATGATGACGCAGGACGCCCAAGGCGAGTCATTAGGAAAGGCGGTCGAGGCTTTAATCGAATGTGTCTCCGGACGAATAAGCTATGTCGTGATTGCTTCGGAGCACCATGGATTAAGAGAAGACTTACGGGCGATACCTCTGGATCGCATCACATTGGGTCCTGATCGCATCCGCGTTGGAATGGACAAGTGTGAATTTCATGCTTGGCCCGTTTTGGCGTCCGACGCCTGGCCAGCCGCAGCGGCGCACCGCGAACCCCCTGCCATATCGACAGGAACGGGCTGTAGGACCGGTGCGTGAATGGACCACGACGATCCGCTAGCTATTGCCCAGCAGGTAAGGTCGAAAGAACGTGACGCATAAGCGCGCTCTTTGAGGGTAATGAACGCTTATAAACGAGAGGATTGCCTGGCCACGACTCCAATGGTTTTTTCCATGCCTGCTTGGTTAGCAAGCCTCGGCCATGGATAGAGAAAGGACCAGCAGTGTGACGGCGTTGCGCCTCACAGCGCCCCACCCTGGAAGCGTGTCATTTCTGAGCTGCCAAGGGCGCCATCGTCCTGCACAATACGGGGAAATTTCCACGGTTTTGTGTCGATGTGCAGATAGTCCCGGTCAAACTCGCCGATTGCAACAAGGGCGTCCCAGTCCAGAATGTCAAGCATCCTGTCGGTTGATGTGGCGACCACATTAGCGTCCCGAAGCTCCCGAAACACCCTGTTGACGTGCACATTGGTTAGGCCAAGCGCATCGGCCAGATGCAGCTGAGTGGGCTGGAGCCGATATTTCGTTTTCGTTCCCAGGCCAGCCTCCTCCAATCTTAGCCCCAATTCGGCAAGAAGATGAGCAAGGCGGCCAACTGCAGATTTGCGCCCTAGATTGACTACCCATTGCGCCAGTACGCACGCATCCACAGCACATTCCCGCCAGAACGCGTCTGCGAGTGCCGGAAATAGTGTCACAGCAGACTTCAACGCATAATGGGGCATCTTGATAATCGTGACAGGGGTCAAAGCCTGTAATGACTGCGCCGTGCTGGGAAAGACGACTGATTGCAGGTTTGCCATGTGACCCGCCACATAGAAGGCGGTGATCTGCCGCCGGCCATCCCGCATTTGCCCGAACCGACCGACAAGCCCTTTAACGACGAGACACGCATGATCGACTTGCTCACCTGGACGAACTAGGTCGCGATCACCCCCAGCGGTAACTGTCTCGTTGGGCAAATGTAGGATCGTGTCGATCTCTTCTTTGCCTAGCTTTGTCCGCGAAGCGAGACGTTCGACAAATATCTGAATGGCCAGATGAGTAGAATAGGGCATGGGCATACTCCGGATAAAGCGGGAGCACTCCAGTGTCTCTCTGTCACCGTTTACTAAGACATTTTACGGCAATGCCCGGGTATAGAATGAACTTCTGAATGATAGCAAATTGCGGTTTGGTATGAAGGCGTTGTTCGCGGGCCGATGCGTTGTATCCACTGAACGCGCGCCTGTGACCTGTTTCTGGCTGTTCCGTGCGGATGGCTGCCGCGTTTCGCTCAAAAATAATAACCTCGTCGATGGTTGGTAATATTGTCTGTCCGGCTTGGCTAGAACGATATGAACAGGCTGTCCTTCCTATCGACCGGGGCCAAACGTCCCGACTCGTTTGCAGCGATACTACCCGCGCAAGCGGAAGCCGCACGTACGATAAAGGGCAGGCCCTTGAGGAGCCCGCCGTCCCTTTCACGTGCTTTACCGGCTGCACAGTGGCCAGCAATTGCTACAGCTTCACAGATCATGTGGCTTTGAACGACATTCCACAATGTTCTACGATCCGCCTACCGCTTCGGGTGGCAATCGGCCCCTGCGGGCGAGCCGGGCAGGCATTTTCAATCCTCAGGTTGGGACCTCGTCTGGACCAATGACGACAATGAACAAGGCGCGATAACGACTGTAACTTTCGAGGCCCAAGACCAACGGACATTACTTCGTTTCCATGAGGTCTATCCATCCAGAGAAGCCTTGGAAGAAGCACTGGAGGGCTCGGCGGCAGGCTTGTCCGAGCAATGGGAGTAGCGCGACGCGTTGATGGCTCGACAAGTCGCTGAGAACCGATCGGAAACCTCAACCGGAGGGACGGATATCTCGGACAGGTAATCTTATGGACCCTTTGATCGTAGTTGGCACATCGCATGCGTTTTTACCGACCAGTCGGTGTCGCCAGTGAGAAGGTCGTTTTCGCTCTCCAAGAGTGGACGGACAGTTGTCGCTCCTTCAGGACTCAGAAGCGGCCAAAGATCTGCTTCCTGTGCGGCAAACCCCTCGAGCCTTTTTTTCGATTTGAGCGTTGTTGCCTTATGAGGACTGTCACTTTGGAACGGCTCGGGGGCTGCGCATGTGATGCGCTGCGATTTATCGTGCGAGGTGAGGCATTGCGGGTAGGAATCTGCCACTGTCTCGTGTGCCAGAAGGCGCATGGTGCGCCGTATTTCGCTTTCGCCGTATTCCCCCGCGCTGCCGTCAGTCTGTCTGGCCCGCATGTACGATGGGAAAGCAGTCTCAACTATCACCGGCTATACTGCGCTGCGTGCGGATCGCGCTTCGCGAACCTCGTCGGAGATGAGGTGGAGCTCCCTGTCGCGAGCTTCGCCGAAGCGGCTGGGCTCGTACCGCAATATGAAAACTGGACTATCCGACGACTGCCTTGGGTCACGCCTCTTGCGGTTCGCCAATTCGAGCGTGATCCAGAAAAGTGAACCTTCACATAAGAGGCACCATGCGGCAGACTACGATGATCCTCACGATCGAAACACCAGGGCAGGGGCTCCATGAGGTGACCAGGCCGATCCTGCGTTGGGTTCATGACAGTGGGATCGTTGCAGGTCTTCTCACAATCTTTTGCCAGCACACCTCCGCTTCGCTTCTTATCCAGGAGAATGCCGCCCCCGCCGCCCGGCGGGACCTCGAAGCCTATTTCGCGTGTATCGCGCCGGAAGACGCGGGGCGCTATGACCATGACGATGAAGGGCCGGACGATATGCCTGCTCATCTGCGCGCGGCATTGACGCACGTGCAACTCACCGTGCCGGTCATCAATAGGGCCCCGGCGCTTGGAACATGGCAGGGCATCTACCTGTTTGAGCATCGACGGGCAGCACATACGAGACATCTTGCGCTCCATCTCATGGGCGAGTGAGTAGCGCGCCGAACGAGGAGACAGAATAATGACTAAGATAGGTGATCTTCGAAACAATGAGTCCGAAGGACGCTATGAGTTGATGATCGACGGACAATTGGCGATTGCCGCCTATGACCGACGGGATGGCGCTTTGGTCTTTACACATACCGAAGTGCCCCACGCCCTCGAAGGGCAAGGCGTGGGCAGTCGCATCGTCAAAGCTGCGCTTGCCGACGTGCGCGAAAAAGGGCTCAAGGTCGTTCCCCTCTGCGAATTTGTCGCGGCCTATATCGAACGCCATCCTGACGATCAGGATTTGCTTGCGCTCGACGCGCCGGGATAGACCTGCAGCGACCTCCTCCGCTCGTTTCCAGAGGTGCACAATGTCAGGAGGGGCTTTCGGTAAATATGTAGACATGCTGGCCGTCACGGAGCGTCAGTGTGCGTTTGCCATTTTGCATGCCCACTAGCAGCTCAATACCAATGAGTTCAGCGTCGCTGGTAATCAAGGAAACAGTGCCGTCATCGTTGCGGCGCGTTACGATCGCGCTGTCCCAGGGGGTAGCGTAAATCCGGGTGGCGTTGCCTTTCTGCTTGATCTGCAGGGGACCCAGATCAGGATTTTCGTAGCGGGGAGCGAGGCCCGCGAGAACCTTTGGGTCGCCCGGTACCGTGAGTTTTGAACGATACTCGGCGCTTTCGGCGGCTACGCGCTTCACTGCAGCAGCGACATCGCCTTCCGCTTCAGGCTTGCCATCATAGAGGACCTCGAGGAGCCGGCGCATAAAGGGCCCACGCAAATAAGGGCCATTATCCGCGTTGGTCAGGATGACCGCAGCAACACCCGCTGCCGGGATCGCATACATGTCGCTGTGATAGCCTGCCAGGTCGCCACCATGATGGATAACGGAGACGCCCCACCGCGCATTCTCTTCCAGCCCCATGCCATACCAGATATCCTCGCCGGTCGGTACGCCCCGTGTCCGCCGGGCGAGGAGCGCTTCTTTGGACAGAAGTTGCCTACCGTTGGGCAGCAGCCCTTCTTCCAGTTCGTTGCGCATATAAAGGATCATGTCGTGCGGCGACGACCAGGCACCGCCCGCCGGACGATAGGGTGCAATTGCGCTGTTCAGGTTTTGCGGCAAGATGGTCAACCTGCTGTCCACATCCTCGCCGTGCGGGCTTGCATGATCAGCGGCGAGCGCAGTTTTCATCGACATGGTCGAATCCCTCATATCCAGCGGATTCCATATCTGCTCCTGCACGGCGCGATCGAATGCGGCGCCTACCTCCATGTCCGGATAGTAAAGATGGGCTGCAACATAACCGGCAGCCGCCGCCATCAAATTATTGTACTGAAAGGCTTCACCGAATTTACTCGTCGGCTGCGTGGTGGCGAGTTGTTTGAACGTGTCGGCAGCCGGCGTTTGGGGGGTGGTACTGAACAACCATTCCATGTCCTTACGCGGCAAGCCTGTGCAAGCGCACACAAGATGACGGATCAGGACCGACTTCGTCGTCGCATCGTTGCCGAGGCGAAAGGACGGGTAGACCTTCGTAACGGGATCGTCCCAACCGAGGCGCCCTTCGCTGACCAGCTTTGCAAGCAGCAAGGTCGCCATACTTTTCGTGTTCGACGCGATCATGAAGCGGGTGTGGGCATCGACCCGATCGGATTTGCCTGCTTCCTTTACGCCGACACCCCCTTCATAGACGATCTTACCTCCCGAATAGAGGGCCAGGCCGACACCGGGAATTTTCAGGTCCGCCGCACCCTTCTGCACAAAGTCGATCAGCGTCGCGACACGGGTTTCATCCAGGGGATGGGCTGTTTTGCCAACAAAGCTTTCGCGCTGATAACCAGCCGGTCGCAGGCTCTGGTTGATCTGTCCGATAGCGCCGCTACGTTTTTCGGATGTGGCTTCGCTTCCGTCTAGGATCAGAACCGTCCAGCCGTCGCCTTTACGCCTGGCAATGGAGCGAAGGTCGAGGTGTTCGTTGGGTGAGCTTTCATAGTCGACAACCATCTGCTCGTCCCAACCGTTGCGAGGTGGGCGCAAAGTAGCCAATTTGAACGGATGCGCCTTGCCCGGCCGGTAAGCGTCCCAGGCAGCGGCGGCTGCCGCCTTTCCATCCACCGCCTTGCCAACCTCCACTATCGCTATTTTCAGGTCAGATTCGGGCGGTGACAACACAATGCCGGCCTTCGTTACCGCAGCCATCCATCCTTCAGGAAGGATATAGGTCGTTTTGCCAGTTGTGCTGGATGGTGTATCCGCCGCCGCCGTAGCCTGGGCCAGAGCAGTTTGGTTACAGATGACAGCCACGCTACACAGCAGTATGGCACAGATCGAAAGCGACCAACTCTTCATAGCTTCCCCCCGATAAACCAACAGATTAGTCGCCTCCGCGAAGCCTTTTTGCAAGAGGCAAACAAATCTCCCGAGTTGCCCATTCGAAGCTGGCGCATCCAGGACATTTCAGTGCGGTCATGAGCGTCCTGAGCGGACGACTATGGGTTATCGGTACGCTATGGCGCACGAAGATCAGGCCGCCTTTTGACGCGCGTGGGATTATGCGATCGACAATCGCTCACCGCCCCGCCTGGCGTTGCGATGCCGACATGAGAATACAGTCTAATCGCGTAGGCGCAGGGACCGTTTAAAAACGTAGCCGCTGTCCCATCACGGCTCGTAAGCGTTCCAACACTTAACCGCCTACATCTGCCCCATGGGTCGCCAGAATTTTTAGATGCAACGGCCCATATCCGCCATTCGTTATAGCTGTGTCTGGCATTCGCCCCTCCTGTCAGGACTGGGGTCGATCCATCGTCATGATGTTTCGGTGGATCAACGGTTGGCACTTTTGTCGATTGCCGATGGTTGCATCAATAAGGAGCGAATCGATAATGGACAGACATCAGATTATTGCCGTTGGCTTGCTCACCCAGCGCGACATCGATCGGCTCGGCGAAGGGTTCAGCAGGATGTTTCCTCTTGAAGGGGCGCACGACTTCGAAGATCTGCTGAAGGCGATTGATCAGGCGGATATTGCCCGGGGCAGCGGTACCGGAAATTTGGAATGCTCGAAATAATAGCTGTCGGGTGGCAGATCACAGCATATTCTCCTGCGCTGCAGTTGCCTCCGCTCCTTTTCGCCTGAACCAAGGCTCGTCCGTCCGATCCAGCACAATCAAATCATCTGAAAAAGTTCGTGACTGGAAGGCGAGGACATCATCGAGTGAGCCATGCAGCCACTGGTCATACTCATCTGTTTGCAGCAGCACGGGCATCCGATCATGCACGGGACGTATCGCCTCATTGCATTCTGTCATCAGACCGGAATAGACCGGCCCCCATTCATCACTGACGCGCCACATGCCGGCCCAGGCGAATAGTTCTTGATCCTTCAGGCTGATCCATGTGCGCGTCATCCTGCCTGCCGCGCCTTCGGCTTCGGCAAATGCCGTCACGGGTATCAGGCAGCGCCACTGTGGTTCGGGAGCGATGCCCTGCCACATAAAGTTCGACAGATCGGCGATATTGTTGACCGGCCTGGGCTTCAAAGGCAGCCCGGTTTTCTTGCTTTTCATAGGCCTTGGGAAGCCCCAGACCATCGACTGCAAGATGCGCCGACCGTCCTGTTCGCGCGCGACTATTCCAGGATAGCCGGGGTACACTTCATCGGCTGAGTTGAATGCCACAGGAATTTGTGCGCCGAACAGGCTGGCAATCTCGGCAGCGGGCTTCTTGGCGTGGTAGAGGTTGCAGATGTGGACGACCCTCCACTTGCTAGGGCTCGAGCAGCGTTTCGACTCGATCGCTTGCTATCAGATGTCCGGCCTGTTGGCGCGGGAAAATCCCGCTGGCCGAGATGGTGTTCGCTACGCGCATTCCAAACACATGGGCGACATCAAATGTGCCAGTGCAACCTTCGGAGTATTTCGCGTCTCGATCGACCGATCGTTCCATCTACTCGTTCCTGCAGGTTCGACTACGGTCCACAGTGGCAGGTACCTTGTCAGCTCGCCTGCTGGGGCCCGCCAACCCGCTCAAGACATTTGGCAAGGTGCTACGGAACCACTGCATTTCTTAAAACCCGTCGGCCGCGTACCATGAACGTCCTTCCGAGACTGCAGTCGACGGGTGCGATGGCGTTCCAGCGGGTTAGGGGGGGGGGCTGCGTCAAATCGATGATTCGGTTTCAATCTCAAACGCAGTTTTTGCCATCGTCTGTCCGTTCACGATCAGCTCGACCTCATGACAGCCCGGATGGTGGCGACGCGTGCTAAAATTCCGGATAGCCTGCCGAACGCCAAGCGTGGCAGCCTGCCCGGCGGGAAGGTCGAATGTCTTCAGCTTGAAAACTTTGCCCGCAGTCCTGCCGCCAGCGCGTGCATAATGAACGCGATAATCCACGACCAGACGTTGAGCATCCGGCGATGTCGAGATCAGCTCGACATTGATGGTGATAGCCTGCCCGAGCCGCACATTTCGTGGTTTGATCGAGAAGTCTTGTATGGTGACTGCGGCACCATCGCCAACGCCAATGAGGGCCAGCGCACGCGGGTTACCCTCCTTTATCAAGGTACGCAGGGCATGGCGGATGATCCAGGTTGTGCCGGGATCGCCGTTTTGCCAATCCGCAAGTCGGTGCAATAGCCAGTCCGGGCGATCCTTTGCGATATCGTTCAGATGATTGGCGACCGACTTGCGAACATAGGTGCTGGGATCGGCTTTGAGCGATTCTAGGATCGCTACTGCAAGCGTCGGATTGGCCTTGAACGCCGGGATGCGGGAAGCCCATGGTAATCGCGGCCTGCTACCTTCGCTCGCGAGCCGGCGAACATGTTCGTCTGGGCTACCGGTCCAGCGCGCCATTATGGCAAGGGTTCGCTCTGTGTCCTGAGCCAGAAACGGACGCACGGCAAACTCGGCGGAGCCGAAGCGGGTCAAATGGGCAAGCGCATCCAACGACCTGTCGACATCATCGAGCCCATATCGCGCCACAAACTCAGTGACCGCAATCGCCTGGAAACCATGGGTGAGTTGTGGCGCCATGGCGCCTACGATCTCAAGCGCATCCTCAAACCGGTCGGGGAGTGCGGCTTTGAGGGCATCAGCGATATGGCGGACGCGGCCCATGATCGAGAGCCCGGCAAGTCCGTTAGATGCTGAGCTGAGAAATACGGCTTGGTCGAAGTGCCTTGATACCGAAGCTCCAGCGCTGGCGATGACTCTAAGCGCCGGCGGTCCAAGAATGTCCTTGAGAAGCGCAGGCGTGGTTGTGTTGGTCATCGTAGGGGCGCTTATAATCAGATCGAAGCTATATGGCGATTGTGCAATGCGCTTGGCCGACCTTGCAAACACCGCTCACTATGATCCCGCGATTTGGCGCACCGGTAGGTGACCAGCATACACCGTTCTGTAGCAGGACCACGAACGGTGGCTTCTTCCAAGACCGGTCATTCGCCTGCCATCAACCTTCGCCGCCGTAATGCGCCATGTCTTGTTAATCCGGTGCGATAGCGCTGCGCTACAATCAGCCTTTTGCTGCCGGGCAGCAACTAGAAGGCCATGGTCAATGTTGCCCTGGACATCGTGCTTAAGGTGAGGACAACGCGATGCGCGCCCGAAGGCCAATATGTCCTTGCGCGTAACGGTGGGGGGGGGGCGCAGCCCCGAAAATAGCCGAGCAGAGTTAGGCGGCGACGCGTTTTTCATCCAGCTTGCAAAGCAAGGCATCAACTTCGGAAGCTGGAATTGGTCGACTGAATAGGTAGCCTTGTATCTGGCCGCAGCCTTCGGCACGCAGGATGTCTAGCTGCTCGCTGCTTTCCACGCCCTCGGCTGTAGTTTCCATACCGAGCGCATCGGCCAATGACGTGATCGCCCGGATAATAGCAGTTGCGCCGTCATGGGCAAGCAGATCGACGATGAAGCTACGGTCTATCTTCAACTTGTCGAACGGGAAGCTGCGCAAATAACTAAGCGAAGAATAGCCCGTTCCGAAATCGTCGAGCGCTACCCGCACACCCAGCGCGCGCAAAGAATGAAGGGAGGCCAGCGTGGCTTCAACATTGTCGATAAACAGGCTTTCGGTGATTTCCAGCTCCAGCCGTTGCGGCTCCAGGCCAGACCGCGCAAGTGCCTGCAGAACAATGCTGTTCAGCATTGAATTTCGGAACTGAACCGGTGAAATGTTGACCGCAATTCGGATGTCGCTCGCCCATGTCCCTGCGATACGGCAGGCCTCGTGAAGTACCCATTCGCCGATCGGAATGATGAGCCCTGTTTCCTCTGCCAACGGAATAAAATCGGCCGGCGAAACCATGCCGCGCGCCGGGTGGTTCCAGCGTAACAGCGCTTCAAAGGCTGTAACGCGATTTTGCGAGAGGCCGAACAGAGGCTGAAAATGCAGCTCTAGCTCGCCTTTGTTAAGCGCATCGTGCAAATCTACTTCCATCGCCCTGCGTGCCTGGGCTTCCGCGTCCATTGTGCTTTCGAAAAAGCGGTGACTGGCCTTCCCGTCATGCTTGGCGCGATAAAGCGCAAGATCGGCGTTTTTCAGCAAAGATGTGGCGTCCCGCCCGTCTTGAGGGGCAAGGGAGATACCCACGCTCGTCCCGGTGACAATACGGTGGCCGTTGACTGCGAAGGGTCGACCCAGCGCCTTAACCAGGGAGCGGCCTGTCTGATCGGCGCTTGTACAGCCATCTTGAACGATGATTGCAAATTCGTCGCCGCCAAGGCGGGCGATAAAGCCGTTGGGACAAGTCTGCGTCAATCGCGTTGCAACCTCACACAACAGTGCATCGCCTGTTGGATGACCCAGAGTGTCATTCACGCCCTTGAAATTGTCGAGGTCGAGGCAGAATAATGCAAAGCCGGACCCGCCCGGCCGTTGCAGTGCCAGAGCAATCTGCTCGCGCAGCAATACGCGGTTTGCAAGCCCGGTCAGTGAATCGTGGAAAGCCATATGAGCGATCTGTCGCTCGCGCGTTTCAACAGCATTGACCATGCGGTTGAAACTGCGTGCCAAACGGCCAATTTCGTCGCGCGTTTCTACATTCACTTCGGCATGTTCGCCTGCACTCACCTTTCGAGCGGCGCGTTCCAACGCGACGATAGGTTTTGTGAGGTTACGCGATGCTACCCAAGCACCGACGATTGCCGTGATTCCGCCCAAGCCACCAAAACCGAAGAGCGCCCACAAAATTGGTGAATAGCTAGCGAGCGCATCGGTTAGGCTATATTTCAGCACCAGCAATTCACGGTCGGATTTTATCAGAGTCGGGACGGCCCGGCTCTGGATGAGTATCCGCTTTCCGTCTTGCTCGACCTCGCGTGTCTTGATCCCGACGCCTGATTTGTCTGCCCGCGGTACAAGCTGTGGAGCCAAGTCGATCGACGTCAGCTTGGCCAACGCCTGAAGGTCCCGTGGACCCATATTACGAGCAAACACGACCCACCCCATGAGTGCCGGTGCTTGGATCCGAGCTGCAGCGACCATGTGGCTCTCTCCAGCCCATCGCACAATGCCCTGTTGCTGACCTGCGTCCAATGCATCGTACAGTTGCGTTCGTTCCCGCCCGGAAATTTGCGACAAATCTCCAGCGAGAGTACCATCAACGCCCACGAATATTGCTCGGTCGAGCTGGAACCGCCCCCGAAGACTGTGCAGTGCGGATTCGATTGTCGGCACATCGCCGGTCCCCACAGCCTCACGAAATCCAAAATCCCCGGCCAGTACGTTGCCTGCCTGACCTAATTGATGGAACTGCAAAATCGCAATCCTGTCGAACAGGGCGCTACCAACTGCCATTTCCCGGCGTATGACGCTTTCTGCATAGCTTTCAATCGCCTTGCGCGTACCATAGAGTGACAATATCGATACTGCGACGAATAGCGCGCCGTAGAACATCGTCATCTTCAATGTCAGCGTGGACTGCATCCGCAATATCCATCGCAGCCACGTTCGGCGCAACCTGGCAGACGCGATCATCCGGCGCTGCGCAGAGCTAATGTGATCGTTTTTGTCGCGCTGCCGCGGGGCGGGATCGGAACGTTGATGACCAACTCATTGTCTTTAGCTTTTAGCAGCGGGTGCCATACGGTCATCTTGGCCGTACCGGTGGCGAGGCCGCCGAGATGCGCTTGGCCCGCCGCATTGCTCTTCGTTGCAAAGGGCGTATCGACCACCTTGATGAACCCGCTCATCTGATCGTGAATGTTGCAGCCCAAGGCGACAGCGCCTGCGCTTGTGAAGGTGTAGCTGCGGCTCTCATCCTGGCCAAACAGTTTGATCTCGAACTTTGCGGGCTTGGAGAAAGAATAGATGTGGTGACGAACCTTATCCTTATTGGGAAAACGCACAGTCGCGCCGACAGGCACAATTAGGACATGGGGCACGAACGCGATGTTCTGCTGTACCATGCTGGTGCCCCATGGGAAGCGGATCGGCTCCGACGGTACACCTCCAGCCGGCCGAACTGTAATGACTGCGTCGCTCACCGCTTTGCCCGCGGCATCAACAATTTTCAGGTCGAGATCCCCTGCCAGCGCGGGACTGGAAAGAAGAGAGAGCGATGTGACAAAAAAGCGAAAGATATGCATATGCAGCATCTTAACGCCCAATATTGAATAAATACTTAGTCCGGGCCGAAGGTCGCCAGTGGGCGGTAACATGGTGCGACACACGATTTTTTAACCACGTTTGGCATAACAACACAGCATGACCTATCGCCGCGCTTTAGTATTTGTCGCCACCACACTCACTGTCATTTCTCCGCAAGCAGGTTTTGCCAAATCGCTCCGTCATGGGGGAAAGCTACTGCTCACTAGCGGCATATCCTCGCTGGAGGGGGCTGCGGGCGGCGGGCTTACTCCCTGGGCCGTGATTGCGGGCAACGAAACCAATGAAGGTATTGGCCTTTCGGTGCATGGAACGCTGGTAGAGATGAAGGATTACGACTATCAGAGTGCAGGTATCGCATTGGGGTTCCGTGACCGGTTGGAACTCAGTTACGCGCATCAATATTTCAACACGAATGACATCGGGACCGCGCTGGCCTTAGGTAAGGACTATGGCTTCTCGCAAGATGTGATCGGCGCAAAGTGGCGCGTGGCGGGTGACATTGCCTATGACCGAATGCCCGCTGTTGCTGTGGGCGTGCAGTACAAGAAGAACAATAATGGCGCGGTCGTACGTCTGCTGGGCGCACGCCAGGACGAAGGCGTCGATTACTATGCGTCCATCAGCAAGCTGTTTCTATCGCGTTCCATATTGCTATCAGGCACTGCGCGGTTGACCAAGGCGAACCAACTTGGCCTTCTGGGTTTTGGTGGCGACAAGAACAAAAACTATACGCTTCAGTTGGAAGGATCGGCTGCGTGGCAATTGTCGCGCCATCTGGTGGTGGGCAGCGAATTTCGCAGCAAGCCTGACAATCTCGGCATCGCCAGGGAAGACGACTGGTTTGACGCCTTCGCCGCGCTCGCCGTTACGCGCAATGTGACGGCCACGATTGCCTATACCGACCTTGGGTCAATCGCCACGGTTTCGGGCCAACGCGGCGTCATGTTGTCGCTTCAAACTTCCTTTTAAGGGTTGCCGGTCATGTCACTTCTGTTTGCCTTGCTCCTGCTTCAGGCTTCACCAGTTGCCACATCTCCCGCTCGCCCTTATGCGGTTCCCGGGGAAGAAGCAGTCGATCCGTATACGGTTGAAGATGTTAACGTCGGCGCAAAGCCCTTCGACGGTGATGGCATGGCAGAGGCGTTCCACGGGCAGGAAGGTATACGGCGTATCGTGGACCGCATGGTCACATTGTCCTATGGCGATTCGGAAATCGGTGAAATTTTCAAGTGGCATGATAAAGTCCGGCTCAAGCGCACCTTGTTCGAACAGTTCTGCTACATCCTGAACGCCAGTTGCATATATACTGGACGTGACATGGTGCGTTCGCACAAGGATCTTGGTGTGCACCGCAAGGATATGAATCGGCTGGTCGAATTGCTCCAGCAGGCAATGCGCGAGGAGGGCGTCGACTTCCAGGCGCAGAACCGGCTCTTGTCAAAGCTCGCACCAATGCACCATGATATTGTTGGTCGATGACATCGATCTTCGACCTTAGCACAACCGCAGATACTCAAAACTGAGCGCTTTGGAAGCCATCAGGCAGCCTTCCAGACGCGGTTTAAAATTTCGGCAACTAGCGCAGGTTTGTCGTAAGGCAGAAAGCAACGGTTATTCGCTGTCCTTTCCCCATAGTTGACGTAAGCTGAAAGCTAGGATTGTAGGATCAAAGGGCTTGGTTATGATGCCATTGGCACCCTTGTCACTATAGCGGGCAATATCCGACGCCCGTGCGCTGGCTGTGATGAAGTAGATCGGCAGTTTCGTCATTGTGGGGCGACTGCGCAGCTTTCCAAGCAGTTCGATACCGCTCATGTCGGGCATCATCATATCGATCAGCGCCATGTCTGGCTCGAACCCGCCTGCATCCAGCAGAGCAAGTGCTTCTGCACCAGACGACAAAGACCGCAATTCTATGTTCGGGTCGAGTCGCAGTGCCATTTCGACGATCGTTCTTATGTCGTTCTCGTCATCCACATATAGGATCCGCAGCCTGTCGTTCATGGCCTTTTCTCAGCAGGATGCCGCTGCGTGAGGCTTATGACGGTCTCGACCAGACTGGGTAAGGAGCGTTTCGATTTCAGCAGCACGGCCTTGACGTTCGGTGCGAAGGAAGCAGAGCCTGTATATTGCGCCGAATACACTATGACGGGAATGATCCGGTCCGATCCCGCCCGATCGAGATCGGCCAGGATATCTAGGCCCGACCCATCCGGAAGCGCGATATCCACGATCAGAAGATCGACATTTTGCTCGGCGAGAATATGTCGTGCTGTCGAAAGGTCGCTAGCCTTTGCAATGCGCGCATGACCGCTAAGCGCGCGTGCTGTTAATTCCAGTGTGTCGGTGTCGTCGTCGATGTGCAGAACGAGTGGCATGGCCACCGCCGCACGCTCGACCGCCGTGCCCAAGGCATGATCGAGGCGGGATGAGGCGATAGGCTTGGCAATCCAGTCTATAACATCGAGCGCAGCTGTTTCCTTCGCAGGGAGCGCCGGTATTTCGCTCGCGATTGCAATGATGGGCAGCGATCTATGCTGCGGATCGGCGCGGATATCCTTCAATGTCGCCAAAGCGTTCTGTCCGGCAAACTGAACATCCAATATCAGCGCTACATAGTGGCGATTGGCTAGAGCAGCGAGTGCCGCATTGCGATCGGCCACTACGTCCGTCAGTATCTCCCGGCGGGAGATAGTGGCGCGGATAGTCTCCGCCTCAACCGTATCGCAAAAGAGTAGAAGGCGTGGCGCGCCGATCCTGTCCCTTTGCCTGCTAAAGCCATTCCACAGCGGCACAGTGAACGTGAAAACGCTGCCCGTGCCCGTTGCCGTATTCCGCGCGGGTTCCCACCATATCTGCCCACTATGACTGTGCACAATCTCTCTTGAAATAGCGAGGCCAAGACCTGTACCGGGGGTCGGTCCAATCCGGTGCGCGCTTTGGGCAAAGCGCGTAAACAAACGCTCGCGCAAGTCGGGTGGGATGCCTGGTCCCTGATCGATGACCGCGACTTGGCCGTGGCCGGATTGCGTGTCCAACCGCAATGTAACGGTCCCGCCTTCTGGCGAATAGCTAATAGCATTGGACAGCAAGTTTAGCACGACCTGCATCAGGCGGTCGGTATCGCCATGGATAGGCATAGGACCCGCACCGCTGATCAAGTCGAGATAAATATTGCGCGTCGCCGCCATACCGCGAACAGCATCCAGGCTGCGACCTGCAATATCGTGCATGTCCCATTGCGCGAAATCGAACGTCATCAGGCCGGCCTGCATCTTTTCCACGTCGAGCAGATCGTTGACCAGCCGGATCAGGCGGTGGGCATTATTTTCTGCGATCACCACCAACCGCTGCGCATCGGGCGGAAGTTCTTGGTCCGCCCCGCCGCGCAGCAGCCCAAGAGAACCAAGTATCGAGGTCAACGGGGTGCGCAGCTCATGGCTTATGGTGGAAAGGAACTGATCCCTCATTTGCTCCGCCTTTGCCCGCTCCGAAATGTCACGAAAGGCCGCAACGATATGCATGCCATCATCCAGCGGCATGGTACCCAGTGCCACTTCCACGGGCACGACCGCACCGGTCGCGGTACGGGCTTCCAGCGGGGTACGCAGGGGAGCTGCTATGACATCACCTACCACACCCAGCCTGTCAAGAAACCGACCTTCCCCCGGCGCAATATCGACGATCAGCGACAGGTCGCGTCGCAGCAATTGCTGCGACGGATACCCAAACAGCCGTTCGGCAGCAGGATTGAGCATTTCCATGCTGCCGCTGGGGTTCACCAATATTATGGCATCGAGACTATGACGGAAAATGGCAGTCTGCCGCGCTGTGGCATCGGCCACCTGTTGCTGCGCCCGGTAACGGGCCGCCCTTGCTGCGTGAACAATAAATGCGCCCAGTATCGCCAATATAGCGGACAGGAGCACGACAACCCATGCGGCAGTGCGAATGATAGTGTTACGCTTATCCTCAGCTGCAAGATTCCGGGCGAGCATCGCGTTTTGATCGCGCACCATGGTCGCGACATGAGCGCGAAATTCATCCATGATCGTTTTGCCGCGCCCCTGTATAACCATGGACGCTGCGGCAGCTTGCCCGGCCGCATTCCGTGCCGTCAGTACCCGCTCCATTTCCTTAAACTTCAGGTCGATCAGGCGGCGCAGTTTCGGCAACTGCGCAAAACTACTCGGATCATCGGCCAAGATTCGTTCCAGCGACGCCAGATCTTTGGGAAGTGTGAGACTGGCCCGTCGATAGGGCTCAAGAAAAGTGCGATCACCTGTAATGACATAACCGCGTTGCGCGGTTTCCGCGTCCTGCACAGCCGAGAACACCGATTCGATCGCGATCTGCCGTCGGAATGATTGGTACACAGCATCATTTGTTTGCGCGGCGCGTCGATACTCGCTGGCAAACCAGAGCGTCAAACCAGCCAAAAGCATCGGAATAAGCGATGCGCCAACCATGCTGCGCCATAGGCGCGGTGCCGTAAGTGGCACGGGCATCGCCGTCACAGTGACGATTCTGCGTAGGGATCGATCAGGGGACGCATGGCCAACATAGCCTGCAATCTATTGGTCACGCCAAGTTTGCGAAAAATGGACGTCAAATGTGCTTTGACGGTCGCTTCGGTAAGATTGAGGTCGGCCGCAATCTGTTTGTTGAGATGACCGCTAGCCAGCGCGGACAGCACACGGGACTGCGCCGCCGATAGGCTCTGCAACCGCGCATTGAGATCGGCAATGTTGGCGGGCACTCCAATATTACTGGGGAAAATTTGCTTTCCCGTAAGCAGCATGTCGATGTCGCGCACCAGCTCTTCAAGGGGCTGGGATTTGAAAAGAAAGCCAGCGGCCCCCAAAGCCCGTGCAGTCGCGATGATCGAGGGTTGCGTATAGGCGGACAGAAGCGCGATTGGCGTATCGCTCAGCGCATGCCGCATGCGAAACAGACCGTTGAAGCCAATGCTGTCCGACAAACGATAGTCCAGTACCAGCAGCTTGTAGGGTTTGCGCCGTCGTGCCAAATCTTCGGCGGCTGCTATGGTATCTGCAACATCGACCATATATTCTGGATGACGGATACGTATCGCCATCTGCAATCCTTCCCGGATCAACGGATGGTCGTCCGCCAGTAATATTCGGCCCTCTCGCATATCGTTTCCATTCACCGTCTGCGCGTTGTGTCGGAACGTGTAAGTGATAATACGTATGATTGACGATTTTCGAGAGGGAAGTCCATGATTTTCATGGAAAAACTCTATATTTACCGCTTATGCAGATTATGGACCACAATGCCCTCTATCTCCTGAGTGTGGACGATACTTGCCGTCGACTGATAGAGATGTGGATGACCGACTGCTCATGGTCGTGCCATTATAAGGAAAATGTGGGGCAGTTACTGGCTGATGTCTCGGACCGGGTGCCTGCCATCGTGCTGATCGATAGCGGGGTCGTAAGCGATATTGCGACAACGGTGCGCGCGCTTCGAAGTTTGCTAGGATCGGCGTCTGCGCTGCCGATACTGTTGCTGACACCGCATGTCGAAGAAGCGGGACAGGGTTGCAACGCTGTGCTCCATATGCCGCTAGTGCAGGACAGGCTGCTGGACGCGGTGAGCGAATGGACCGGGCCGCTAGACGACAAAGCATTCCGGTCCTTAGACAATCCTTATTATCGACTGATACGGGTCGTCGGTCAGAGCAGGGCCGCGGGAATGCTGACGCGCTGTATTGCAGCATTGCGCCAGGCACTGGAAAAGATTGCAAAAGGCGCAGCGCCGCAAGCCATTGCCCATGATGTTGCCGGGATGTGCGGAATGATGGGATTTGAGAAGCTCAGCACGGCTTGGTCTGCGGTGGAATATGATGAACCGGATGCGTTGGAAAAGGCCATTGAACTGACGCAGGCGACTATTGAACGTAAACCAAGCCGCTGAATTTCCCACGTTTCTTCCAAAAGAAATTTAGACATTAGTCTAAATATTCTCTATTTGTTCTCATTTTGGAGAACTTTCTTAATCAGATGGCGCGCTTAGTTGATGGCAGTCAAATGGCGGGGAAAGCCTTATGGATATGCGTTTATTTTTGAAGCATGGCGTTGCGGCTCTGGCTGCGGCAGCAAGCATGGGGGTCGCTCCACCGGCTCAGGCGGGCAGCAGCACCGGAACGATCAATGTTCAACTGACGATAACGTCGGCCTGCCTCGTCAACGGAACGGCATCGACCGCGTCGTTCGGATCGGCTGGCACGATCGCATTCCCGAATGAGCCGGGCACGTTCACGCAGACCGATGCGCAACTTGTCGGATCGCTTGGCGATCTAGCCATTCGCTGTTCGCCCGGCACGACGCCGACATTGACGATCGGCAACGGCCTCAACGACGATAGTGGTGTGCGGCGGATGGCGTCGGGTACCAACCGTATCGCATACCGCCTCTACACGGACGCCGGGCGCTCGCAGGAAGTGACTGTCGGTCATAGCATTGCGTTGGGCACGATGGGGCAAACGGCCGTCACTGTGCCGCTTTACGCACGCGCCACGAACAGCGGTGTGCTGCCTGCGGGAGCCTATGCGGATACCGTGCAGGTCACTTTGGCTTGGTAACGTGCACTTGATCGAGACAAGCCATGGCACGTTGTTTTGCCTCCATTATGTCGGTGCCATGCCTATTGTGGACCGCGTGGTCGCCAGCCTATGCGGAACTGACGCGGGATGTGCCGGTGTCTGCCGATGTTGTGGCTGGTTGCCGGATCGCGACGACGGGCAGCGGAGCTTTGGGAAACGCTGACTTCGGCACCCATCCCGGCACAGCCACGACAACGCTTGACGCCACGGTCATCGGTGCCAGCGGGAGCGGTCTGCGTATCGAATGCACGCCGGGGGTAACACTCAGCATCGCAGCCGATGCCGGCGCGCATGCCGTGAGCGGGCAGCGGTATCTGGCCGGTCCGGCAAGCAGCACTCCCGTCGCTTACGATCTTTATGCCAATGGCGGCACGACGCCTTGGACCAGCAACGCGCTCTCGCTGGGCTTTACTGCCGCCAACACGATCCTGACAGTGCCCATCGTCGCCCGCCTCACGCTTCCGGGCAATGCGCGCGCAGGGGCTTACACAGATACAGTCCATGTCACGCTCACATGGTGATTATGCGAAGGACAACGCGATGAAACTACTCGTCATGCCGCTTGGCATACTATGTGCAAGTCTGGCTGCAATCTCACCGGCATTTGCGGCGTCATCGGTGGTGATCTGGCCCATCGATCCCTCAATGGACGTACAGGACAAGGCAACGCCGCTCTGGATCGAAAATCGGGGACGGAACCGGTCACCCTGCAGGTTCGCACCTATCGCTGGGCACAGAACGACAGCGAGAATGTGCATGAGCCACAAAGCGACGTCATCGCGAGCCCGCCAGTCGCGAAGGTCGAGCCAGGCGCAAGACAATTGATCCGCATTATAAAGGTGAACGGCCCCAGCAAGGGTACCGAATCCGCCTATCGCCTGCTGATCGACGAACTGCCGAAGCCGCCTGCGGAAGGAGAGCAAAGTGCGCGGCGTGCCGATCTGGCTGTCCAGATGCGCTATTCCATTCCGCTGTTCGTGCGGGGCGAAACATTGAGTGCAGCGAGCCCGGCTACAGCCCTTGACGCGGCAATGGTTATCGAGCGCGGCCAACGCCACGTCGTAATCCGCAATCGCGGTACCATTCACGCTCGGTTGACGGACCTGCGGCTCTTCACGCGGGGTCATGAAACGGCCGTGCGCGACGGTCTGATCGGTTATGTCCTGCCCGGCGCCACGATATATCTGCCGTTGCCGTCCGATGCGCCAGCCGATGCAGCCGTCCGCGTGGGCGTCAATGGGCAGGATCGTCTGCTGGCATCCGGTACCTGACGCGTGCCTGCGGACCATGGAGGACTGTCTGATCTCGCGCCGCTGCCGCGCACTGGTGCACGCGGTATTGGCGCTCTGCATAGCGGCGATTCCGGTATCGGGTTGGGCTCAGACACCTTCCTTTGCGGATATCGCATCCTCCGCCACGCAGCTTTTCCTGAAAGTCGATGTCAACGGCACGCGCGATGGCCCAGTTGTGTTCGTGGAGCAGCATGGCGAGCAATTTCGTATAAAACGCGACGATTTGCGTGCTGTAGGTCTGCACCTTGAAGGGGCAGCGGAAGATATGATCGATATAACAGCACTTACAGGAGCGAAAGTTGCCTATGATGCCGGACAACAGAGTCTGTCTGTCACCGTACCGCCTTCGCTCTTGCCCACGCAGCAACTGGGCGACATCTCTGCGTCACTAGCGCCTGCCATTTCTGGCAGCGGTGCGCTCATCAGCTATGATTTATACGTCCAGACCATCGGTGGCCGCACAACGGCATCCCTATGGAGCGAACAGCGCATCTTCGGACGTTCGGGCACTGCGTCCAACACCGGCACATTGCGGACATTCCGCGGCGCAGCAAGGTATTTGCGATACGATACGCGGCTGCGCGTGCAGGATGAAGGCCGTGCGCTATCCGCTACCGTGGGCGATCTGGTCACAGGCGCGCTCAGTTGGGGCAGCGCGGTAAGGATGGGCGGCATCCAGATAGGACGCAACTTCCGTATCCGGCCAGATCTCGTGCTGACACCTTTGCCACAATTTGCCGGGCAAGCGAGCGTGCCTTCCGCCGTTGATCTTTTCATCAATGGGCAGCGATCCCGGACAGACAGCGTGCGCCCTGGCCCGTTTCTCCTCGATGCGCGTCCTTCTATCAACGGCGCCGGAGAGGCAGTCGTCGTGACCACCGACGCAGTGGGACGCCGGATCGCCGCCAGCATACCGTTCTATGTTTCCAACGATCTGCTGCGTCCTGGCCTTGTAGATTTTTCACTGGAAGCCGGCGCTCTACGTCGCGACTACGGCCTGCGGTCCTTTGCATATGGCATGGCGGCAGCGAGCAGTGTCGCGCGTGTCGGCATCACGCGTCATCTGACGCTTGAGGCGCAAAGCCAGATATCCCGCAAGGTACAAATGGCGGGAGTGGGGGCAATAGTTGCGCCGGGCGTCTTTGGCACCGTCAATCTCTCTGTCAGTGCCAGCCGCAAAGCGACCGGTGCAAACGGCAAACAAGTCGTCATGGGATATGATTATGTGGGGCGCCGCTTCGGCATCTCCTTGCAACATGTGGAACGAAGCGTGGCCTACAGCGATCTGGCATCGTTCGATTTGGACCTGCTCTCGGCGGCGCGCCGCAGCACCCGTGCCTTTGCATCTGCATCGCTGGATTCCGCTGGATCAATCAGTGCCGGTTATATAGATGCAGTGTATCGCAACGCACCGCGCACCCGCCTGGCCACGGCGTCCTACACGACGACGCTAATGGGGCGTCTTAGCGTAATTGCAAGCGCTGACGTAGATGTTAGGACTGGACGTGCAGGTGGACAGTTCCGTCTGCTTTTGCCGTTCGGTCGAAACAGCGTGTCGGCGGGCGTGCAGCGCACATCGACCGGCACAACTCGCACGCAGGCCGATTTCGTTCGATCCATCCACAGCGAAGGCGGCGTGGGGATGTCCGCCAGTATCGCACGCGAAGAAAAAAGTGGGACGCTTGCACAAGGTGAAGCTGTGTGGCGCACGCCTGTCGCTCAATTGACGGCAGGAGGATCGCGAGGGCGCAGCGACACCGCACTTTGGGGCAGTGCGAGTGGGTCGCTGATCGTTCTCGGCGGGCAGGTTATGCCAACCGCACAAGTCAGCGACGCCTTTGCACTCGTCTCCACCGATGGCATACAAGGTGTGCCGGTTTATTATGAAAATCAGCGTGTCGGTGTGAGCAATCGTCATGGGTACGCTTTCGTACCTAGCGTTACATCGCATTATTCGGGTCGATACAGCATCGACCCGATGGCGCTTGACCAGACTATTTCGGTGCCGGTTGCCGAAAAGCGCGTAAACATTCGTACCGGCGGCGGCGCTGTCGTCCATTTCGCGCTTGGCAAGCAACGTGCCATCGCCCTGACACTAATCGATGGCATAAACCGCCCACTTCCGGTCGGCAGCATTGTCGAAAAGATAGGGCCGGAGGGCTCCGTGGTGGTCGGCTGGGATGGCCTATTATATCTTGAAAATGTACAATCTGGTGCGGTTCTCGATGTGCTTCGCGCCGATGGCGGGCACTGCCGTGCATTAGTGCCGACGCTTTCAACAGAATCTGTAACGCCCTCGGTGGTGTCATGCCTGTAATCGTTCCATTGGTCCGTATCCTTATGATCATATTCGGATTAATGGCTTTGCCTGAAACGGCATCAGCGGCTTGCACGGTTAGCGCTGTCAGCGGTAGTCTCGGCACGCAGTCATCCTATAGCGTCCAGACAGGCGGCGCTGCACGTACCAAGATTGGTGCGGGCTTCACGTGTTCCGGAGCACTCATCACGCTTGTATCCAGCAACAGTGCGAATGCAACGATGACCACCACGAACCAGTTCAAGCTCAAGCGTGCAGGAAGCAGCGACGCTATACAGTACGCAGTATCTGCCGATCCGGGTGGCACATTGCCATTTTCCAACAACAGCACCGTCAACTATATGAGTTCTTCAACGCTGGCGTTGCTGGGCATATTGGATCAGGGCAATTTTGCGCCATCCATCTACATCCTGCCACAGTCCGGTGCCAACGTATCGGCTGGGACCTATACCGATACAATGCGTATCGACTGGGTGTGGTCGGTTTGCCATGGTGTCAACGTCCTGGGTATCTGCATCCTAAGCGAAAATGGCACGGGAACGGCCCTTGTTACCCTGACGATGATTGTCAGTGCCGATTGCCGGATCAGCGTGCAGCCGATCAGCTTCGGCTCGGCTGCGTTGGTCGATCAATTTACCGAGAAAAGCGGCAGCTTTGCTGTGGATTGCACCAAGGACAGCACGTTCAGCATTAGCGTTACCAATGGCAATTCAGGCGCATCGACGCCATGGCGGAAGATGAGTAATGGCTCTGGCGGAACGCTGGACTATAATATTTACTGGGCCGATGGGCACACCATATGGAATGCCGCCGCACCCGTCGTCGGTGCTGCACCCGGCATAGGTGCTGCCGTGCCGGGGCAAAATTATCTGTTCAAGGCCCGCATCAATCCTGCGCAGATCGCTCCGCCGGCGGGGCATTACACCGATTTAGTAAGCGTACTGGTGATGTTTTAGACTGATTGGATAAAGATCGTTCGATTGGTTCGCGGCTATGGGGGCAGCAAGACAAGCGTTCAAACGCAAATTGCCGGATCGCTGAGCGAAAGCACGGCGTCCTGAAGCGAACGCTAGAGCACCAGCGCAATCCGTAGCTATCGGCTAAATGCAACTGAAGTCATCGAGATATCTGGACCTCAACGAATTTGGACCAAGGACGGCTTTCCGAACTGTAACGCGGTCATAATGGAACGTCGAGGCTCAGTTCCCCATGCGGTGGTTCTCAGGCAGTCACGCGCCACGATGCGTCTTGCAAATCACCGCTCGACGGCGTCTCCCACGCCAATGAGCTGACTGCTGGCCAGCATGAACAGCCCGCGCTTGCCTCTTGCCCGTGCCTAGAGCCCCCCTTCAAGGGCCACAGGGACAATAATTCAGCGAAGTTGTCGTTGTCACACAGAAACTCGACTTCGTTACACTTTTATCTCTTGACTAGGCCACAAAGCGAAGTGCACTTTGATATTCAGGCGATTAAGCAGAACGGATTCGAATAACGATCCTCTTATCCGCTGAGGGCTAATGTCGGTCGTTTTCGACCATCCAAAAAGTACGGCGTCTGCAGGCTTGATCGGTCCAGGATGAAGATTGCGACGAGCGGCTGCCGTGATCGCTGAGAATTGATGCATGGGACAGACAATTTGTCTTGCTCATTCAAAAGTGCTGGCTGGGGGAAATTTGATGAGCAGCAATATACACTTTATGTATCTATCACGCTCGGCGATAGCAGCATCGTTGGCCGTTTTAGCTTTGTTGCCCTTGCCTGTGCATGCTAAAAATGCCGGCACGCCGATTGCCGACATAGTGATTAGTAACGGAAAGATATTCTCTTCCATCGCCAGTAAACCGTGGGGCGAAGCGCTTGCGATCAAAGATAAAAAGATTATCGCTATCGGTTCAACGCAGGATATAAAAGAATATATTGACCTAGCACCGAGGTAATTGACGCTCAAAAACATCTAGTCATTCCTGGTATTATTGATGCTCATGTCCATCTTTCAAATTCCATAAAAGATATCATAGCCTTCAACTGCTCGTCTCCAAACGATGCCAGCCTTGATCAACTTATAGTGAATGTTGCGGCATGCGCTAAAGGGCGCAAGCCCGGTGAATGGGTGACGGTCAATGCGTATAGCAGCCGCCTGATACCGCAACTGACCGCATCGGATGCCTTGCAGAAGTTGGATGCGGCGACGCCCGATAACCCAGTGGTTATTCGCAGCGACTCCGTTCATGATCGCTGGGTGAACTCGGCGGCCCTTAAACTTGCCAATATCACCAAGCAAACGACAGTCGCTGACGGCACGATCGGGAAAGATCCGAGCAGCGGTGAACTTAACGGGCTGTTGATAGAGTGGGGTGCGGCTGGTTTGGTCGACACGATCAGCCCGCTGGGTAAATTCAACAGCACTGACGACAGTGGACTTCTCGAACAAGGCGCGGTCTTGCTCAACAGCTTTGGGGTTACTGGCTGGGTAGAGGCCATGTCCTCCGTGTAAAGCGCTGCGGCGTATCGCAAAGCTGACGAAAGTGGCAATTTTCACGGTCGGGTGGGCATCTCCATCCTACTGGACCCTAACAAGGTTGCGCCGTCCGAACTGCCAGCTCTTTTCAAGGCCGCATCGGCTTCTGATGATGCCCATCTCTCCACCAAGTTTGCGAAGATATTTCTGGACGGTACTCCGGTTACGCAGACAGCGTCAGTGTTGGAGCCTTACTTGCCCAACAAGGAACATGGCGCGCATTATCATGGGGAGCAAAAGGTTTCACAGGATCTGCTCAATCAGACTGTTACCGCTCTCGATGCGCTTGGCGTATCGGTTAAGATGCACGTCACAGGCGATGGCTCGGTGCGTGAAGCCCTCAATGCAGTCATGGCAGCCAGAGCTGCCAACGGCAATCGTGGCCCCACGCACACCTTGGCACACGCCGGACATCTCGCGCCGGAAGATATCAGGCGCTTCGCCACGTTGAATGTCGCTTTTGAAGCGTCGCCAACGATGTGGTTTCCAGGACCAATCATGGACGCCATGATCGCTATGCTCGGTAAGGACAGGGCCGAGAACTTCTGGCTGTTCCGCACCTATATGAAGAATGGAGCGCTGGTTGCCGGGGGCACCGACTGGAAAACGATCCCGGGAGAATATTCTGATCTATGGTCGGGGATCGAGGGCATGGTCACGCGCCGCAATCCAACCGGCAAATTTCCCGGTGTCCTGCATCCTGAAGAGGCGTTGGATGTTGCAACCGCCTTGCAACTCTACACGATCAATTCCGCAAGGGTCCTTCGCGTCGATGATGTTGCCGGCTCGCTGGAGCCAGGAAAGTCGGCCGACGTCGTCATCCTGAATCAGGATATATTTACGGTAAACCCCGACTGTATTTCAGAAACCGCGCCACTTATGACCGTCTTTGAAGGGGCAGTTGTCTATAAAAATCCCAAAAAGGATGCTCCTGCCTGCTCCTAAGACAATAGACCAACAAAGACGATTGAATGAATTTGATTAATTGCATCGAGTAATATTCAAATAAGGGGGAATTATATGAAAAATGACAAGATGTCTTTGATTAGACTACTTTCGACGGCTGCAATATTGTCGGTGGGATCGGCGCCTGCATGGGCGCAGGATCAAGCGGGTGCATCAACCTCGTCCGCTTCCGACGCGACTGGCGGCGAAATCATCGTGACGGCACAAAAGCGTTCGCAGTCGATCAACAATGTCGGAATGTCGATCACTGCAGCTACGGGCGACGAACTTCTGGCAAAAGGCGTGGTCGACGTTTCGCAGTTGTCCAAGATCGTGCCGGGCTTCAACTATAACCTGACTGCCTACGGAACACCGGTCTATACAATCCGCGGTGTCGGGTTCCAGGATAACAGTCTCGGCGCCAGCCCGACCGTCAGCGTGTATGTGGATGAAGCGCCTGTCGCCTTTTCATCGCAAACGCTGGGGGCGGCGCTTGATATCGAACGCGTCGAAGTCTTGAAGGGACCGCAGGGCACATTGTTCGGTGGAAATTCGACCGGCGGTGCAATCAACTATATTGCCGCGAAGCCCACGGATTCCTTCAAATGGGGCGTTGACGCATCCTATGGCCGCTTCAATACCGTCGATCTTTCGGGATTTGTCAGCGGCCCGATTAGCGACACATTGAAAGTGCGCGTGGCTGCCAGAACGCAACAGGCCAACGCCTGGCAATATAGCTATACGCGCGATGATCAGATCGGCGTTGTGAACCAGTTCATCGGTCGCATCCTGGCTGATTGGACCCCGACCGACAATCTCAAGATCTCGCTAAATGTGAACGGATGGCGGGACCGTTCCGACACTCCGGCCGCCCAGGCGGTCAAGCTTTCGCCGACAAGTCCTTTTCCGCCGCCATCGGCAGCGCTTGTGAACTATCCTCTTTCACCTCGAAACAGCCGGGCTGCTGATTGGGACCCAGGCATTTCGTTCAGACAGGATAGCCACTTTTATCAGGCCTCGGGACGTATCGATCTCGATCTGTCCTCCGACATCGT
Source organism: Sphingobium sp. BS19 (assembly GCF_027925545.1). Taxonomy (NCBI): domain Bacteria; kingdom Pseudomonadati; phylum Pseudomonadota; class Alphaproteobacteria; order Sphingomonadales; family Sphingobiaceae; genus Sphingobium; species Sphingobium sp. BS19. Next base: position 3,709 of record NZ_BSEF01000020.1, on the reverse strand, counting down.
GCTGACCTCGATCACCTCTTATCAGAAGTATAAGAGATTTCAGCCGATGGATACGGATGGCACGGCCCTGGCCAATTTCCGTATTGGATTGAAGGGGGGCACGTCGACCTTCTTCCAGGAGTTGCGCGTCGCCGGTAATGCTCCGGGCGTTAACTGGATGCTTGGCGCGAACTATCAGAGAGATAAAATCCACGATATCAATACCTTCTTCATTCCTTTCGCAGTTACGTCATTCCTGGGTAATCCTGAAAATGTGTCGCGGCAGACTGTCGATACGAAGGCTGTCTTCGCCAATGGCGATTATGAAATTATGGATGGCCTGACAGTTCTCGGTGGAATTCGTTACACCGAAGCGGATCGTGATTATCGCGGCTGCACACAGGACTATGACGGCACGGTTGCAGGTTCGGGCTTCTTCCCAGGAGCGACGCGCGGGAGCTGCATCACGCTCCTCAACAACTTCACACTAGGCGAAGTGACTGACACACTCGACCAAAATAATATCTCCTGGAAAGCCGGCCTGAACTACAAGCCTTCCAACGGCACGCTTTTGTACGCCAACGTCAGTAGGGGCTACAAGTCCGGCAGCTATCCTATTCTGTCGCTGGCGTTCGAGCCGCAATCGAGCCCGGTGACGCAGGAAAGTGTCTTAGCCTATGAAGTCGGCGCGAAGCTCAATCTGGGCTCGACGCTGCAACTGAATGGTGCCGCGTTCTACTATGATTACACCAACAAGCAGATCCGCGGCAGGGGCGTATTCGCTATCTTTGGTGTGCTTGAGCTGCTGGTGAATATACCACAGTCGCGCGTTATTGGTTTCGAATTGGATGCTGCCTGGAAGCCGATCACCGGCCTGACGATTGCCCCGTCGGTAACGATGGTCGATTCCAAAATTCGTGGCAACTTCACGAACTTTGATGTCGCTGGAAATCAGGAGAACTTTAGCGGCCAGGCATTTCCTTTTACGCCGAAATGGTCGGGCAATACGGATATCGAATATCGTTGGGCGATGCGTAGCGATTTGACCGCATTCGTGGGTGGTAATGTGAACTACCAGTCGGTCAGCTACGGCGATCTGGCCCGCTCTGCGCCCTTCAAGATTGCCAGCTATGCGCTCGTTGATTTGCGCGCCGGTATTGAAGGGGACAAATGGACAGCAAGTCTCTGGGGCCGGAACGTCTTCAACAAGACGTATGAAACGTCGACAGGCAACATTGGCGACTTCATTACACGCTATGCGGGCCGCCCAGCAACCTATGGCGTACGCCTGAGCTATCGCTACTGACTTTGTCTCAGGGTCGTTATCGCAATGGTTTAGGCCAGGGCGGTAATGACCTGAAAGGCGCCTTTTGCGACAGCGAATATCCAATCCCAAACCAAGTGGACGATCGGTATGAAAACGAAATACACCGCCGGGCTCATTCCGATCGCCCTGGCTTTTGCTGCACCCGGTGTCAGTGCAGAGGTTCCAGGATCGGCGGGTCAAAAGGATCTGGTGAGCGCTCATGCAGCATGGCTCGCCAGGGTGAATGCCAATGACCAGGTTGAAGGCGTCAAGGATTTTACAGACGATGCTCTGATCGTCGGAGGGGAAGGCCCCATCGTCGAAGGCCGTGACGCTGTTCGCGACTATGTGGCAATATTAGGAGGGCGTCCTGGGTTTAACGTTGCCTTTGATCTTGAGCGTGCGACGGTCTCGTCAGACGGGGCAATTGGATATGTTATCGGCAGCGCCATGATTACTTCGCTCGACAGTAACAGGCGGCGGGTAGGGGGGCGCGTGCGGCTCCTGACAGTTTGGCGAAAAATTGACGGCGTTTGGAAGTGCTATATCGATGCACCTCTATCGGTGCCCTCTTGACCTCTGGCGATATCACGCACTTCAGCCGTTTGACGTCCAATCATTATTGAAAAAGACCATATTGTTGCCGCGGGTCGGTAACGATCATGGTCTTTTTCGGTGTTCGCTTACCGTTAAATGTTCGCGCGCTATCGTTTTGCCACGCTATTCTCAGGCTATTGTGCCACCGCGATCGTGCTGTCTGCACGCGATCGGCTAGACGCGATTAAACTGACAGTCTTTCGTGCCTCACTCGTGATGGTCGGGCTGTGACGCATCTCCAAAAGGGGTGGCAGATAATTCGCCAGATAAGATGTTGAGCCAATGATTGCCTGATCGAGCATTTGCTGGGTGATAATGCCATCTTCCAACACCGAAAGGCTGAAAAAGGTATCAGCAATCTGAACGGCGTAGAAGCAAGTCAGCACCGGGTCTTTCATTTGGGGAAGGTGGTAGAAGGATTCCAAAGCGCTGCTCAACACGGCGCCAAAACGCAAATCGTCATGACAGGCTGCTCGCTTGATATCGGACGCACTTTGGGGACCGAGCAGCAACTGACGGGCTGCGGCGTCTGAATTGAAATAGGCGGCCGAGGCTCGCAAGAAGGTGGTGACGCAATCCTGCCAACGCTCATAGGCAATGGCCTCTGGCGCCATCAGGCTCATTTCGTCAGCGATATTCCGAGCCAGCTCTTTGTAAAGCACGCGTATATCGGGGAAAAAATGGTAAGTTGAGCTTGTGGGAATTGCCGCGCGTTCGGCAATCATCGGTAGGGTGATTTCGTGCATTGCGCGCTCCTCAAGCAATGCGCGCGCTGCCGTCAGTAATGCTTCTCGCCGCGCTCGGCCGCGGGCCTGTGTGTATCTCTTATTATTTCGGGTTTCTGCCATGTAGAGCGGTATATCGGGAGCTCTGAACTGCGACAACCACAATAGAGTCGGATCCGCACAGCGTCTTGTTGCCAAGTGGCTCTGGCTAAAAAGTAGCGGAGCCAATGCTCGAGATCGTTCTGCTACCCCCTACCGATAGCCAGCCTATATCAACGCCGGCTTCCTGTGAATTCCGCATTCTTCGCGAAGTGACGAGCGTGCATCCGACGAAAAAGGAGCCGCGGCATTCTTCGCAGCAGGACTTGCAAGCTCACAGCAAATTCCGACGGTGCTGCCCCGCGCCATCCCATCCCAGCTTCTGCCACTCCCATTTGAAATTTGAATGGTGGCTGAGTGCGGCGACCACGGGGTATAGGGTGTGCACTTGCTGCTCTCCATACATCAGTAGCTCAGAGGTGACCCGCTCCCGCGATTACCCCATGTTCGTTCAGCCAACCGAGACATGGCAGCAAGGCGCCGCATCCAAACCGTTCTTGAGACGATTGCGTGTTCCCAAAAGCACCATAATCTCCCCGGCGAGGTGGAACCCGACGAAAACCAGAATAAGTGTATCACTCCTGTTCAGCCTCTGGCTGGTCCGGTTATGGCTAACCCACGCTAGGCGGTGTAATCATCGATGGCGTTTAATATGCCCGGATCCTCGATGCCCGCAGCATCAGCCCCCTGATGGCTCGCTATGAGCAGGGGCCGCTAATTTTTTCGAAGAAACTTTCCTAGGAAAATCCAATGTGAGGACTCTATTGGGACAAGGGTGCCCTGCGAAGAGATTTTATGGCGAAACCAGCTGACAGACCTGCGCTCGCGAATTGGATTGGTGCCTCGGTCATGCCGCACGAGCCCAAGGTGATCTGCCCCCTTCTGAGTGGTCCAGAATCTCTGTTATTTTGGATTATGAAGGAGTTTGGAAATGGGCAAGAGGCACAAGCCGGAAGAGATTATCGGCAAGCTGCGTGAGGCTGAGATCGTGTTGGCGCAGGGC